>NZ_MCGS01000020.1:0-131722 GCF_002607755.1 Serratia sp. BW106 | reverse complement strand
TGCTGTGTGCGAAAGAAAGAAAAGAAAGAACAGACGCAGCTACGCTGCGCCTTTCAGCCATTCCACGATGAAGTCGGCAATACTTTCTGGTTGGTTGAGATCCAGTGATCTTGCCTTAATCGTTATCGATTGATCGCTGGCAACGGCGATAACGAACTCGTCCAACATATCCTCAAGCGGCCTGCCAATATCTTCACGATAAAGAATGATTTTGCTGACGGGCTCGTGCTTAAACCCTTCGACTAAAATTACATCCACCTTGCTACGATCAAAGCGACTGGCCAGATACTGAAGATCCAGGGATTGCTGTTCTGGAGTTTCTGTCATTAATGCCCAGCGACGATCGCTGGCGACCAGGGTCTGGTCGGCGCCCGCTTTGCGCAGTTCGTAACTGTCTTTGCCTGGCGTGTCCACGTCCATATCATGATGCGTATGTTTGATCAGCCCGACGTGGATGTGCCGCTGCTTTAATAAAGGAATTAATTGCTTAAGCAGCGTGGTTTTACCCGTCCCGCTATAGGCGGCGATCGCCAGCAAAGGAGGAAGCGCATTATTCATTGATGAGTCCTTTTTCCTGCTGCCAACGCAGACAGTCTTCCAGGGTATTAAGATTATGGAATGCCCCCTGTTGGCCACTGAACGCTATTTGCCGTGCCCCTGCCGCGTCGAGGAATAACATCAACTTGCGTTCCCCACGGGCCAGATACTCTTCCAATTTAGGTGCCAGGCTGGTATGCAACAGCGCCAAAGTGGGGTGTGCCCGCTTTCCATCGCTGGCATAGGCGGCCAGAGCAGGGCCTTTTTGTTGCCAGAGCTGATCAACCAAAGTGGTGGGAAAATCGGGGACGTCGCAGGGGACAAAAGCAACCCATTCGGTGCTCGCGTGTTTCAGCCCGGCCAGCATGCCTGCGAGTGGGCCGGAAAAGTCGGGAGTCAGATCGCTGATGATGGGCAGACCACTTTCCCGATAGCTTTCTTGATTGCGATTGGCGCTGATGGCTATCTGGCCCACCTGGGGGCGTAGCCGAGAAAGTACGTATTGGTAGAGAGGTATGCCGGCTACCTGAACCAGACCTTTATCTTCTCCGCCCATACGTGTGGCGCGCCCGCCGGCTAAAATAATGCCGGTAATCTCCTCATGCATATCCATCATCCCGAATTTATGGCTAACGCCCTGATTGTAGCGCTAAAGAGGGTGCGACATCAGGATTTACCTTTATTGACAAGCTGCTCCTTTCACTGCGTTGGTAAGCCTGTTACTTTGTGTGTTTATTGATTCTATTGGATGATATTGCGATGAAAACGCACCGCGTAAACGAGCTGATTGAGCTGCTACAGCCGGCCTGGCAGGAAGATCCGGATCTCAATCTGATCCAGTTTTTGCAAAAACTGGCACAGGAAGCCGGTTTCCAGGGCAATCTGCCCGAACTGAGCGATGATATCCTGATCTACCATCTGAAAATGCGCGGTAGCGCCGGCACCGAACAGATCCCCGGCCTGAAAAAGGATTACGAGGAAGACTTCAAAACGGCATTGCTACGCGCTCGTGGGGTGATAAAGGATTAGCATTCGTGCGGTAAGGTGAACCAGTTACTCGTGAAACCTGCCATTAATGCTACTATTTCTCATTCCCGGCACAGTGATGTCACCAAACGAAACCGAATGTTGTTATGAACAACTCAGCTTTTAATTTTCAGACCCTGTCGCCCGACCTGATTATGGACGCGCTGGAGGGTGTTGGCCTGCGTGTAGACTCCGGGCTGACAGCGCTTAACAGCTATGAAAACCGCGTCTATCAGTTTATGGACGAAGATCGTAAGCGTTACGTGGTGAAGTTTTATCGGCCCGAACGCTGGAGCGCTGAGCAAATTGGTGAAGAACACCAGTTCTCTCATGATCTTGCCCTGGCGGAGATCCCGGCCGTTGCGCCGTTGTCCCTGCAAGGCCAAACGCTGCATACACACAGCGGTTTCTTTTTTACTGTCTTTCCCAGCGTTGGTGGGCGGCAGTATGAGATCGATAATCTCGATCAACTGGAATGGGTGGGCCGTTTCCTGGGGCGTATTCATCAGGTAGGTAGTGAAAGCCTGTTTGTGGAACGCCCGACAATGGGCATTGAGGAATACCTCATGGCACCGCGTCAGGTATTGGCTGGCTGTGAACTGTTACCGAAGGCCCAACGTGAAAACTTCCTGACCGCGATAGACCGGTTGATCGAGGCGATTAAACAACGTTGGCACCTGGATTGGCAGCCGCGGCGTTTGCACGGTGATTGTCACCCAGGCAATATTCTGTGGCGAGATGGCCCGCTGTTTGTTGATCTTGACGATGCGCGTAACGGGCCGGCGATACAGGATCTGTGGATGCTGTTGCACGGTGAACGTCGCGATCGTTTGATGCAGTTAGATATTTTGCTGGAGGCTTACTCCGAGTTTGCCGAGTTTGATCAAAGTGAATTGGCGTTGATCGAGCCGTTGCGGGCCATGCGCATGGTGTACTACCTGGCATGGGTTGCTCGTCGTTGGCAAGATCCCGCGTTTCCTAAAAGTTTTCCGTGGATGGCGGAGTCTGATTTTTGGTTATCTCAGACCGCGGCATTCACCGAACAGGTTAAGCTGTTGCAGGAACCCCCTCTGCAGCTGATGCCAATGTATTGAAGCTTTAACATAATGGAGAGTTTAGTCTTATGAAGAAAATATGGTTGGCACTCGTTGGCATGGTAATGGCATTCAGTGCCTCGGCTGCGCAATTTAGCGATGGTACACAGTACGTCACCCTGGACAAGCCGGTGACCGGCGAGCCTCAGGTGCTGGAGTTCTTTTCCTTCTATTGCCCGCACTGCTATCAGTTTGAGCAGGTGTATCACGTTTCCGAAAATGTGAAAAAGGCGTTGCCTGCGGGCACTAAAATGACCAAATACCACGTTGAATTCCTTGGGCCATTGGGTAAACAACTGACTCAGGCTTGGGCTGTGGCAATGGCGTTGGGTGTGGAAGATAAAGTTAGCCCACTGATGTTTGAAGCGGTGCAGAAAACCCAGACCGTGCAAACTCCAGATGATATCCGCAATGTGTTTGTGAAGGCTGGCGTGAGCGCGGCTGATTATGATGGGGCCCTGAACAGCTTCGTGGTGAAATCCCTGGTGGTTCAACAGGAGAAAGCCGCAGAAGATCTGCAACTGCGCGGTGTGCCAGCCGTATTTGTTAACGGCAAATACATGGTTAAAAACGACGGCCTGGATACCAGCTCGATGGATGCTTACGTGAAGCAATTCGCCGACGTGGTTAAATTCCTCAGCGAACAAAAGTAACCAAAATTTATAGTAAAAAAGCCGGCTTAGCCGGCTTTTTCTTTCCTTACTGTCGCTTCAACTTATCCAGCAGCCGATCTTTATCTTGCCACAGCGTATTCAGCCAAAGCTGGAAGCGCCGCTTAAACTGCTTATCATTAAAGTAATCGCCATGCATGGTTTCATCGATTGGCAGCAACTCAATTCTTACCACTACGCGTTTCAACCGGCCACACAACATATCCAAAAAAGGCCGCTCCGTATTTTCAGGATAAAGCAGAGTGACGTTTAACACTTTATCGAACTGCTTGCCTAATGCACTGAGTGTAAAAGCAATACCGGCGGCCTTAGGGGCCAATAAATTGCGGTAGGGTGAATGGGTTTTAATTTTCTTGGCTTCAGTAAAGCGTGACCCTTCCACAAAATTGACGATAGTGGTTGGGCGTTGACGAAATTTTTCGCAGGAACGGCGTGTGGTTTCAATGTCATTCCCGCGCTTTTGCGGATGTTTGAGTAAATAGGCGCGCGAGTAACGTTTCATGAATGGCATATCCAGTGCCCAGCAGGCCAGGCCGACAAAGGGCACCCAGGCTAACTGTTGCTTAAGAAAGTATTTATTCATTGGAATATGGTTACGGAACAACACGCACAACACTACAATATCTGACCAGCTTTCATGATTACTGATCAGCAGGTACCAGTTTTTGCGCTCCAAGCCTTCCAACCCTTCAATATCCCAGCGCAGCTGCCAGTTGATGCGTAATAGCAGTGCCAGCCACACACACCAGCACCACATCATAAAATCGGAAAAGGCTGAGATACGTCGCCAGACGGCAGGAAAAGGCACCAGTAGTTTAATGATACCGGCCAGCGTTATCGGGATCGAACAGAGCACGGTCACCAAAATGGCGAGCAGGGCAGAAAGTATAAAAATAACAGGGGATAACAATCTTGGCATGGTTATGGGCTGACGGTTGGTGAGAACAGCGTTACATGCCGGTATGCATGAACAAAAAAATATTTTAACAGAAATTATGGGGAGAAAGCGTCCGCAAACGGTAACTGTTTTATAGCGAGAGAAATAGGCATTTGCTGCGTTTTCGTGCAACTTGCTCATCTTGTGCTATGGTAATTGAGGTGTCAAATTTGATGAATAGTGCTATTAAAATTGGACGCAAGTTATATCCACAAATTGTGTAAAAGTCGATAATTACCCTCAGTCAAAATAACGCCATTTAACGCCGTGATTTCAATAGGAATTTTATTTCCTCTTATAACGATAAACGCATCGTTATAATTTGCTGTCTTTTCTATGCACAAAGTTATCCACAGGAAGGATCTTGCGGATCGCTTCGCAAGATCACAGGATTTTCACCCTTAATGCACGCTAAGGTTCGTCTCAGGCGGCCAGCTATGGCATGCTTACCGTCATGTCCGATCACGATAAAGATAAAGTAACGCTATGGCTCAAATTGCAGAAAACCCATTAATCCTGGTTGACGGTTCCTCTTACCTCTACCGCGCTTATCATGCCTTCCCTCCGCTGACCAACTCCGCAGGTGAACCGACCGGGGCAATGTACGGCGTGCTGAATATGCTGCGTAGCCTGCTGCTGCAGTACCAGCCAAGCCATGTTGCGGTGGTGTTTGATGCCAAAGGAAAAACCTTCCGTGATGAGCTGTTTGCAGAATACAAATCGCACCGGCCACCGATGCCTGACGATCTGCGTGCGCAAATTGAGCCGTTGCACAAAATGGTCAAGGCCATGGGTCTGCCGCTGCTGGTCACGCCCGGCGTTGAGGCGGACGACGTCATCGGTACGCTGGCACTGGAAGCTGAAAAAGCCGGTCATGCAGTGCTGATCAGCACCGGCGATAAAGACATGGCGCAGCTGGTCACGCCGAACGTCACTTTGATCAACACCATGAACAACACCATTCTCGGCCCGCAGGAAGTGTGCGACAAGTACGGCATCCCGCCGGAGCTGATTATCGACTTCCTGGCGCTGATGGGGGATGCCTCGGATAACATCCCAGGTGTGCCTGGCGTGGGTGAGAAGACCGCGCAGGGGCTGTTACAGGGCCTGGGTGGACTGGATGTGCTCTATGCCAATCTGGACAGCATCGCCACGCTCAGCTTCCGTGGGGCCAAAACCATGGCGGCCAAGCTGGAACAGAACAAAGAGATGGCGTACCTCTCTTACAAGCTGGCTACTATCAAAACTGACGTCGAGCTGGATCTGACCTGCGCCGATCTCCAGGTGTCTCCGCTGGACGTAGATACGTTGCAGCAGTTGTTCAAACAGTATGAATTTAAGCGCTGGCTGGCGGATGTCGAAGCCGGCATTTGGCTCGAAGGCAAGAAAGGCGCCGGAGTGAAAGCAACCAGCGCGGCGAAATCTTCTGCCAGTGCAGTTGCTGAAACCGGAAAAGCTCCGGCAGAAGCAACACTGTCGCAAGAAGGCTACGTCACCATTCTGGATGAGGACACCTTCGCCGAGTGGCTGGAAAAGCTGAAAAAAGCCGAAGTGTTTGCGTTTGATACCGAAACTGACGGCCTGGATACCCTGACCGCTAACCTGATCGGCCTGTCATTTGCCATTGCACCGGGCGAAGCCGCTTATCTGCCGGTGGCACATGATTATCTTGATGCGCCGGCACAGTTGGATCGCGCTCATGTGTTGGCTACGCTGAAGCCACTGCTGGAAGACGAGAAAGCGCTGAAGGTCGGGCAAAACCTGAAGTTTGATATGAGCCTGCTGGCGCGTTACGACATCACCTTGCGTGGTATTGCTTTCGACACCATGCTGGAATCCTATGTGCTCGACAGCGTAGGCGGTCGCCACGATATGGACAGCTTGTCCGATCGCTATCTTGACCACAAAACCGTGACCTTCGAAGAAATTGCCGGCAAGGGGAAAAAGCAGCTCACCTTCAACCAGATTGCACTGGAGCAGGCAGCACCTTACGCCGCTGAAGATGCCGACGTCACGCTGCAACTACACTTAGCGATGTGGCCGCAATTGAAGGAAAGCGCCGAACTGTTGACGGTATTCAATGAGATTGAAATGCCGCTGCTGCCGGTGTTGTCGCATATCGAACGAACCGGGGTGTTGATTGACCAAAGCATTCTGGCCACACACTCCATTGAATTGACCAAGCGCTTGGCTGAGTTGGAAATTCAGGCCCATGAATTGGCGGAAGAGCCTTTCAATCTGGCATCTACCAAACAGCTGCAGGCGATCCTGTACGAAAAACAAAAGCTGCCAATACTGAAAAAAACCCCGGGGGGTGCGCCTTCGACTAACGAAGAGGTGCTGGCTGAATTGGCGCTGGATTACCCGTTACCTAAGGTGATCCTGGAATACCGTGGTTTGGCGAAGCTGAAAACCACCTATACCGACAAGCTGCCGCTGATGATTAACCCGGTCAGTGGCCGGGTACATACCTCCTATCATCAGGCGGTGACGGCGACTGGGCGTCTCTCTTCCAGCGATCCTAACCTGCAGAATATTCCGGTACGTAACGACGAAGGGCGCCGTATCCGCCAGGCATTTATTGCCCCTGAAGGTTACCGCATTGTGGCTGCCGACTATTCGCAAATTGAACTGCGCATTATGGCCCACCTGTCACAGGATGAGGGGCTGCTGAAGGCCTTTGCAGCCGGTGAGGACATCCACCGTGCCACCGCGGCCGAGGTGTTTGGCCTGCCGCTCGATAAGGTGACCAACGAACAGCGCCGTAGCGCCAAGGCGATTAACTTTGGCCTGATTTATGGCATGAGCGCGTTCGGTCTGGCGCGACAGCTAGGGATCCCACGCGGTGAAGCACAGCGCTATATGGACCTTTACTTCGAACGTTATCCGGGCGTGCTGGAATATATGGAGCGCACCCGCCAGCAGGCCGCCAGCCAGGGCTATGTCAGTACGCTGGACGGTCGTCGTCTGTACTTGCCGGATGTCAGCTCCAGTAATGGCATGCGTCGCAAGGCGGCCGAGCGTGCGGCGATTAATGCCCCAATGCAGGGGACGGCAGCCGATATCATCAAACGTGCGATGATCGAAGTGGACGCCTGGCTGCAAGCTCAGGAGAAGCCGCTGGTGCGTATGATTATGCAGGTGCACGATGAACTGGTGTTCGAGGTGCATGAGTCGGTGATTGAGGAATCCAACCAGCGTATACGTGAGCTGATGGAAAACAGCATGGCGTTGGCCGTGCCGCTGAAAGTCGACGTTGGCGTGGGTGCCAACTGGGATGAAGCCCACTAAGAATGCCGTGGCTTGCCAGCCGGACCTTCAGTGGATGCGCTAACTGGCGATAACCTAAGCAGTTTTTGTAATTAAGCTACAAGATACGGCGATTGTTTCCACAACCTCGCCGTTATTACGCACTAAACTGTGTAAGTAAACTACAAAAAATTCTTTTGCACTGCGAAAAAATCATGTAAAGTTACTCGCGTAGGGTACAGAGGTAAGATGTTCTATCTTTCAGACCTTTTACTTCACGTAATCGGATTTGGCTGAATATTTAGCCGCCCCAGTCAGTATTGACTGGGGCGTTTTTTATTGTAAAAACAAAGCCAAGCCATAAGTTTTTCCTATTCTCTCCGACCCACTTTTTCCTCAATCGATTCCCTGAAATTGCCCATCCGTTGGACTTTCAACGTTAAATCGTCATAAGAGTTTATGATGGATTTCAGTCAAAACTGTAATTAGATAACGAAAGTAGCCTGATATCGCGGATCGCGGGTGTAAAAAAGCCGATGCGTTTCCACATCGGCTATTGCGGCACCTGAGGCATTGTTATTCGCCGGCGGTGTCGTCATCTTCCGGCAGCACTTCCGGTGGGATCTCGTTAAACCAGGTGTTCAGCTTTTGACTCAGCTTGTCGACGCCGATTTTTTTCGGGGAGGAGAAGGCTTCAACCTGGATATCGCCCATAAACGGCACTACCGCTTCACGCACCATATTAAGCTGCGCTTTACGCGCGCCAGAGGCCAGTTTATCTGCTTTGGTCAGCAGGAGCATGACCGGTGTACCGACATCGACGGCCCACTGAATCATCTGTTGGTCGAGATCTTTCAACGGATGGCGGATATCCATCAGCACCACCAGGCCTTTCAGGCAGTTACGCATTTGCAGGTATTCACCCAGCGCACGCTGCCATTTGCGTTTCATCTCTTCAGGAACTTCGGCGTAGCCATAACCCGGCAGGTCGACGAGGCGAATGCCTTCTTCCACTTCAAACAGGTTAATCAGCTGGGTACGCCCCGGCGTTTTACTGGTACGCGCCAGGCCTTTCTGGTTGGTCAGGGTATTTAACGCGCTGGACTTACCGGCATTAGAGCGGCCGGCGAACGCAACTTCAATACCTTCATCCCCCGGCAGATGGCGAATATCGGGCGCACTGGTGACGAAATGGGTCACATGATAATTGTAATTCTTGCTGGTCAAAATTTTTCGTCTCCGCGAGGATGGCTAACTGATTGGCGATTATAACTGCATCAGCGGTAAAAATGGTGTGTTTCTCTGTTTTTAAGCGTTGTGGCAGCAGGGCATGGTAGTCAGACCCGGCCGGGCTTGTGAGACATTCGCCATTCGAATAGGGGGTAATGTCGCTTTATTCGAAAGCTGTTTTTATTCTTTCCATTTTAAAACAATGATTTAATTCTCCGTTGTCCTCTTTGTGGTGCCAAAGCCCTGCAGCTACCTTGAGACTCCCCCTTGATCGCGTAAAGTAGCTTGCAGCACAGGGCTGTGCAGGATTAAGGAACATCCGGGAAGGGTGATAAATCTCATGGAGTGCACAGGAAGTGCTGGAGTGCCAGGATGAACCCAGAAGGAATTGACCTATTTGCATCTGAATATGCGAATAGCACAAGGATGGTGAAGTTACCGCGATTGGAATGCCCGCAGGAAGCGCGCTCAGGAAGAGTGGATGCGAACGGATTGCGCCATGGACGATTTTCCCTTCAGGATGAAGGACGTAGTGCGGCAGGGATTGCGTTTATAGCAAAAGGAAAAACCAGGATGTTGAATGTACGCACGGAGCGCGTAGCAGGAATATCCTTCGAAAGAAGGTGTAAAAAGGCGGCAGGTTTAACCTGCCGCCTTTTTTCTTTGTTCGCTTTCTGCTAGATTCCGCCGCAATCGTATAGCATCTATCTCTATACTGAATCTACATACCTAAGAGCATACGCTATGAACCAGCCATCAAAAGCACCTCGCGCCCCACGCAGCAGCGCGGCGACGCCGAAAAACAAAAAGAAAAGCCGTGCGGAGCTCGATCAGGAAGCCCGTGAACACAAGCGTCAGAAAAAACGCCGTGGTCTTGCTTCCGGTTCTCGCACCCAGGTTGAGTCGGCTAATCAAAAAAATAAAGCGGCAGCCCAGGCCAAAGATCCGCGTATCGGCAGCAAAGTGCCGGTAGCGCTGTTGGTTGAAGATAAACCAAAAGCCAAGCCGCAACCCAAGCCAAAAGCTGAAGCCAAGCCTAAACCACGTCTGACGCCGGAAGAAGAACTGGCCAAGCTGGAAAATGATGAGCGTCTGGACGCACTGCTGGATCGCATTGATGACGGCGAGACTCTGAACGCCGAAGATCAGGCTTATGTTGATCAGACGCTGGATCGTATCGATACCCTGATGGAGCAACTGGGCATTGAGTTGGGCGATGACGACGAAGAAGAAGAAGAAGAAGAAAAGCGGGAAGATATCCTGAAGCTGCTGAAAGGCGGTAACCCGAAAGACGTAATTTAACGCGTCATGTGGTTGATCCTGACAGTAGCCCTACTCTTAATGTGTTATCTGCTGTGGTTATTCGGTAAACTGTGGCGGCTGTCAAAACGCAAAACGCGTTTTCGCAGCGCTTCCGCGGCCAGACAGCGTAGACAACTGCCCATTTCCCGGCCCGGTAGAAAAAAATATCGGAAGGAGTGAGCATGTCAGAGCAGGCAATTGTCTGGGATCTGGCCCTGATCCAGAAATATAACTATTCAGGGCCGCGTTATACCTCATACCCCACAGCGCTGGAGTTCAACCAGGGCTATGACGAAGCGGCGTTTCAACGCGCCGCTGCGCGTTATCCAGAGCGTCCGCTGTCGCTGTATGTGCATATCCCCTTCTGTCACAAACTCTGCTATTTCTGTGGCTGCAATAAACTGGTGACGCGTCAGACGCACAAGGCCGATGAATACCTGGCGGTGCTGGCACAAGAGATCGCTCAGCGCGCTCCTCTGTTTGCCGGGCGTAAAGTTGGCCAGTTGCATTGGGGTGGCGGCACACCGACCTACCTGAGCAAAGTGCAAATCAGCAAGCTGGTGGCAATGTTGCGCCAACATTTTGATTTTCTCCCCGATTTGGAAATGTCGATCGAAGTCGATCCGCGCGAGATTGAGCTGGATGTGCTCGATCATTTACGCAGCGAAGGCTTTAACCGCCTGAGCATGGGGGTACAGGATTTCAATAAAGAGGTGCAGCGGCTGGTGAACCGTGAGCAGGATGAAGCCTTTATCTTCGCCCTGATCGCCCGCGCCAAGGCACTGGGTTTTAACTCCACCAATATCGATCTGATCTACGGGCTGCCAAAGCAGACGCCGGAGAGCTTTGCCTACACCCTGCAACGGGTGGCGGAACTGAACCCGGATCGCCTCAGCGTATTCAACTATGCGCATATGCCAAACCTGTTTGCCGCCCAACGTAAAATCAAAGACGCGGATTTGCCGAGTGCGCAGCAGAAACTGGATATCCTGCAGCAGACCATTGCCTCCCTGACCGAGTCCGGCTATCAGTTTATCGGCATGGATCACTTTGCCCGTCCGGATGATGAGCTAGCCGTGGCGCAGCGTGAAGGCAAACTGCATCGTAACTTCCAGGGGTACACCACTCAGGGTGACAGTGATTTACTGGGGCTGGGCGTGTCCGCTATCAGCATGCTGGGGGACAGCTATGCCCAGAACCAGAAAGAGCTGAAGACCTATTACAGCAGCGTAGAGGCGCAGGGTCATGCCTTATGGCGCGGTCTGGCGATGACGGAGGACGACTGCCTGCGGCGTGAGGTGATCAAAACGCTGATCTGCAATTTCAAGCTGGACTATCCGACGATAGAACAACAGTTCGACATCGACTTCGCCAGCTATTTTGCTGAGGATTTGCAACTGCTGGCGCCGTTTGAACGCGATGGGCTGGTGGAACGTGACGAGCAGGGTATTCGCGTCACGCCGCGTGGCCGGCTACTGATCCGCAATATTTGCATGTGCTTTGATATCTACCTGCGCCAACAGGCGCGCACTCAGCAATTCTCTCGGGTTATTTGATCGATAAAAAAACGGCCGCGAATGCGGCTGTTTTCATCAATAACGCAAGCTATTCCATTCCCAACTCTTTCAACTTGCGCGTCAGGGTATTACGGCCCCAACCCAACAAGCGGGCAGCTTCCTGCTTATGCCCCTGGGTATGACGCAGCGCGGTGGTGAGCAGCGTGCGCTCCATTTCCGGTTGCGCTTCCGACAGCAGGTTTTGATGACCGGAACGCAGTGCACGATCGGCCCATTGCGCCAGCAGCGTGGCCCAACTGTCCGGCAGGCTATGGCCGGCAGTTTCCGGTGCTGAGGTTTCAAACAGCTCACTCGGCAGGTCCTGAATCAGCACTTCCTGCCCGGCGGCCATCACGGTTAACCAGCGGCAGGTGTTTTCCAGCTGACGCACGTTGCCCGGCCACGGCAGGCGGGTCAGGGCAGTTTCGGTTTCCGGATGCAGATTCTTCGCTTCAACACCCAACTCTTTTGCCGCGACTTGCAGGAAGTAGCGGGCCAGACGGGGGATGTCCTCGCGACGTTCACGTAACGGCGGCAGGTGTACGCGGATCACGTTCAGGCGGTGGAACAGATCCTCACGGAATTTGCCTTCCTGTACCCGCAACTCCAGGTTCTGGTGGGTGGCGGCGATAATACGCACATCCACCTTGACCGGCGCATAACCACCGACCCGGTAAAACTGACCATCTGCCAACACGCGAAGTAAACGAGTTTGAACATCCAGCGGCATATCACCGATTTCATCCAGGAACAGCGTCCCGCCGTCGGCCTGCTCAAAGCGGCCCTGACGGATCTGATTGGCGCCGGTAAAGGCCCCTTTCTCGTGGCCGAACAGCTCGGATTCGATCAGGTCTTTCGGGATAGCTGCCATGTTCAACGCGATAAAGGGTGACTTGGCTCGCGGGCTATGGCGGTGCAGGGCATGAGCCACCAGCTCTTTACCGGTGCCGGATTCGCCGTTGATCAGCACGCTGATTGATGAACGCGACAGACGACCGATGATGCGGAACACGTCCTGCATCGCCGGGGCCTCGCCGATAATGTCTGCCACCGGATCGTTGGCCGGCTGGCTGCGTGCCGGCTGTTGCTGTTCCTGATAATGGCTGATGGCGCGTTCTACCAGCGCTACCGCCTCATCGATATCAAAGGGTTTTGGCAGGTAATCGAACGCCCCTTGCTGGTAGGCGCTGACCGCGGCGTCCAAATCCGAATGTGCCGTCATTATGATGACCGGTAGCATGGGATGACGCTGCTTGATCTGCTTGAGCAACGCCAGGCCATCCATACCCGGCATGCGGATGTCAGACAGCAACACGTCAGGCGTTTGCGTGGCCAGGGCTTCCAGTACCGCATTGCCACTTTCGAAGCTCACGCAGCTCACACCGGCTCCAGTGAGCGCGCGTTCAAGCACCCAGCGGATGGAGCTATCGTCATCGACGATCCAGACTATCCCTCGTTGCATAGAAAACCTCACTGGCGAATAGGCAGGTAAACCGAGAATTCGGTATGTCCTGGCCAACTGTTAAATTCAATTTTTCCGCAATGCTGATCAATAAGATTACGGGCGATGGATAAACCCAGACCGGTTCCGCCTTCGCGGCCGCTGACCATTGGGTAAAACAGCGTGTCCTGCAACTGCGCCGGAACGCCGGGGCCGTCATCTTCGATATCGATACGTGCCGCTAACCGGTAGCGGGTACCGTGCAGGGTGATTTGGAATGCGGTACGGGTGCGCAGCGTGATAGTGCCGCCTGCTTCGCCCAGTGCCTGCAGCGCATTGCGGGTGATGTTCAGCAACACCTGCTCGATTTGATCCGGGTCGTGTGCCATCTCGGGCAGGCTCGGGTCGTAGTCGCGCACCAGCGTCACGTTATCCGGCTTCTCCAGCGACACCAACTGGCAAACGCGCTCCGCCACCTGATGAATACTCTGGGTAATGTGCTGGCCCGGGCGTTGCGGGCCCAGCAGGCGATCGACCAGATTGCGCAGGCGGTCGGCCTGTTCAATGATCACCTTGGTGTATTCGGTCAGCGACGGGTCGGGCAGGGCCTTGGCCAGCAGTTGTGCTGCGCCACGCAGTCCACCAAGCGGGTTTTTAATCTCATGTGCCAGGCCACGGACCAGATCGCGGGCGGCAACCTGTTGAGCATGCTGCAGCTGTTCCTGGCTCAGGCGGCGTTGGTTATCCATGGGCGCCAGCTCGATCAGGATATAGCCTTCAGACAGCGCCTGGGCGGTCAGGGAGAGGATATGTGCGCGCCCATCAACCACCAGGGTCACTTCGCTATCGGTAAAGCCCTGGCCGGCGCGCAGGCTCTCACGCATCAGATCAACGTTCAGTGAGAAATAGCCGAGCAGATCGGGCAAAGGTGTACCGAAAAGTTTACGGGAACTTTGTGCCAGCAGTTGTTGTGCTGCCGGATTGGCGTAATGAACCGCCAGATCATCATCCAACAGCAGGATGCTGTTGATGAGAGAATTGAGGATCTGCCCAGCATCGGGCAGCTTGCCAGTTGCCATACAGCAGACTCCTGCACCTTTTTAGTGCATCTATCCTACCCCATCCCCACAGCGTGCGGTATGGAATAGTTTTGCAGAAAATACGGTGGAGAAAAAAACCCATCCGAAGATGGGCAGAAAGTTTCCACGGCAACAAAAAAACAACTAAATCTGGGCGCCGTCTGCAGACGGCGCGGTAAAACTTAAACGCTGTAGTACAGTTCGAACTCAACCGGGTGTGGTGTCATGCGAACGCGGTCCATTTCTTCTTTACGCAGATCGATGTAAGCGTCGATCGCGTCGTCGGTGAATACGCCGCCACGGGTCAGGAACTCGCGGTCTTCGCTCAGTGCAGCCAGCGCTTCATCCAGGGAGCCTGCAACTTTTGGAATTTCAGCTTCTTCTTCTGGTGGCAGGTCATACAGGTTTTTGTCCATGGCATCGCCAGGGTGGATTTTGTTAATCACACCGTCCAGGCCTGCCATCAGCAGAGCCGCGAAGCACAGGTATGGGTTAGCCGCTGGATCCGGGAAACGGGCTTCGATACGGCGCGCTTTCGGGCTGGCTACCACTGGGATACGGATAGAAGCTGAACGGTTACGGGCTGAGTAAGCCAGCATGACCGGTGCTTCGTAACCTGGGACCAGACGCTTGTAAGAGTTGGTGGTCGGGTTGGCCAGGGCGTTGATCGCTTTAGCGTGCTTGATGATACCGCCGATGTAGAACAGGGCGATTTCAGAAAGGCCGCCGTATTTGTCGCCGGCGAACAGGTTAGTCCCGTTCTTGGACAGCGACATGTGGCAGTGCATACCGGAGCCGTTATCACCGAACATAGGTTTCGGCATGAAGGTCGCGGTTTTGCCAAATGCGTGAGCCACGTTGTGAACCACGTATTTGTAGATTTGGATTTCGTCGGCTTTCTTGGTCATGGTGTTGAAGCGGGTTGCCACTTCGTTTTGACCTGCAGTTGCCACTTCGTGGTGGTGTGCTTCAACCACCAGGCCCATTTCTTCCATGGTCAAACACATGGTAGAACGGATGTCCTGTGAAGAATCGACCGGAGGAACCGGGAAGTAACCGCCTTTGACTGCCGGACGGTGGCCTTTGTTGCCGCCATCATATTTGGTGCCGGAGTTCCATGCGCCTTCGATATCGTCGATAGCTACGTGAGAACCACGGATGCTGCTGCCGAAACGAATATCATCGAACAGGAAGAATTCTGGCTCTGGCCCGAACAGCACGGTGTCCGCGATGCCGGAAGAACGCAGGAAATCTTCTGCGCGCTTGGAGATGGAGCGCGGATCACGATCGTAGCCCTGCATGGTGCCTGGCTCGAGAATGTCGCAGCGAATGATCAGGGTGGATTCTTCGAAGAATGGATCCAGTACCGCCGTGCTGGCGTCTGGCATCAGCACCATGTCAGATTCGTTGATGCCCTTCCAACCACCGATCGAGGAGCCGTCAAACATTTTACCTTCTTCGAAGAAGTCGGCATTTACCTGATGAGAAGGGATGGTGACGTGTTGTTCCTTACCCTTGGTGTCAGTGAAACGCAGGTCTACGAATTTCACTTCATGCTCATTCAGCATCGTCAAAACGTGTTCAGCGGACATACTTAACTCTCCCGGATTTATCATTGTCTTCGTCGTGGAACGAATCTGTGGAACTGGCTTTTTTTGTCTTAAAAAGACTAAAGCGAAAACTGTGCCAACTTTGCTAAAGCGCTTTAATCGCCTTTCTGCGCGGCTTTTGCACAGAATCAGTATGCACCATCAGTGACGCATTGCACTTAAATGGTGCAATTCATGTGAGGTGGGGCACCGTAATGGTGCAAAAGTGCACCGGATGCTGCTTTTTGCACCGTGAAAGGGATCACATACTGACCTGTACACAGTTGTTTATAAGAGACTGTTGTGATCTTGTTTAGTCCCTCGCTTAATACGTGTACAATAGCGCGCTATTTCTAATGCCTGAGGCAAAGCTGTGATCGAAAATTTGCGTAACATCGCCATTATTGCCCACGTTGACCATGGTAAGACCACCCTGGTTGATAAGCTGCTGCAACAATCCGGTACTTTCGGAGAGCGTGTAGAAGCCACCGAACGCGTAATGGACTCCAACGATTTGGAGAAAGAGCGTGGGATTACCATCCTCGCTAAAAACACCGCCATTAATTGGAAAGACTACCGCATCAACATCGTGGATACCCCAGGACACGCCGACTTCGGCGGTGAGGTTGAGCGTGTGATGTCAATGGTTGACTCGGTGCTGCTGGTTGTGGACGCAATGGATGGCCCAATGCCGCAAACCCGTTTCGTGACCAAAAAAGCCTTCGCTAATGGTCTGAAGCCGATCGTGGTAATCAACAAGGTTGACCGTCCAGGCGCACGTCCTGATTGGGTTGTTGATCAGGTCTTCGACCTGTTCGTTAACCTTGACGCGACCGACGAGCAGCTCGACTTCCCAATCATCTATGCTTCTGCACTGATGGGGATCGCGGGTACTGACCACAATGAGATGGCGGAAGACATGACCCCGCTGTATCAAGCGATCGTAGACCACGTGTCTGCACCGCAGGTTGAGCTCGAAGCACCATTCCAGATGCAGATCTCTCAGCTGGACTACAACAACTACGTGGGCGTTATCGGCATCGGCCGTATCAAGCGTGGTAAGGTCAAGCCGAACCAACAGATCACTATCATTGATAGCGAAGGCAAAACCCGTAACGGTAAAGTTGCCAAGGTTCTGACTCACATGGGTCTGGAGCGTATCGAAGCGCCTATCGCTGAAGCTGGCGACATCATCGCTATCACCGGTCTGGGCGAGCTGAACATCTCTGACACCATCTGTGATGTGAATGCGGTTGAAGCGCTGCCGGCACTGTCTGTTGATGAACCGACCGTAACCATGTACTTCAACGTCAACACCTCTCCGTTCTGTGGTAAAGAAGGCAAGTACGTGACTTCACGTCAGATCCTTGACCGTCTGAACAAAGAGCTGGTGCACAACGTGGCACTGCGTGTTGAAGAAACCGAAGATGCTGATGCATTCCGCGTATCTGGCCGTGGTGAACTTCACCTGTCGGTTCTGATCGAAAACATGCGTCGTGAAGGTTTCGAGCTGGCGGTTTCCCGTCCTAAAGTTATCAACCGTAAAATCGATGGCCGCATGCAAGAGCCATTCGAAAACGTGACGCTGGATATCGAAGAACAGCACCAGGGTTCAGTCATGCAAGCCATGGGTGAGCGCAAAGGTGACGTTAAGGACATGATCCCAGACGGCAAAGGTCGTATTCGTCTGGATTACCTGATCCCTGCGCGTGGCCTGATCGGTTTCCGTACCGAGTTCATGACCATGACTTCCGGTACCGGTCTGCTGTACTCCACCTTCAGCCACTACGATGACGTGCGCCAGGGTGAAATCGGCCAGCGCCAGAACGGCGTGCTGATCTCTAACGGCCAGGGCAAAGCGGTAGCATTCGCCTTGTTCGGTCTGCAAGATCGCGGCAAGCTGTTCCTGGGTCACGGTGCGGAAGTGTATGAAGGCCAGATCATCGGTATTCACTCACGTTCTAACGACCTGACCGTGAACTGCCTGACCGGTAAGAAGCTGACCAACATGCGTGCTTCCGGTACTGACGAAGCGACTACCCTGGTTCCTGCTATCAAGATGTCCCTGGAGCAAGCTCTGGAATTCATCGATGATGACGAACTGGTAGAAGTAACGCCAACGTCCGTACGTATTCGTAAACGTCACCTGACTGAAAACGATCGTAAACGTGCAAGCCGCGGTCCTAAAGAAGCTTAATCGCTGATTTAGTCTGCAACACTTAGGGCGCGTCCAGCGCCCTGAGTTTTTTCCTCTGTCTTTTCCCATTTCTGCCGCGTGCTATACGCTTTTCTGCCTGCTCTCTATTCAGCCTCTGCTTTTCCCGCTACAGTAAAATCTCAGCGGCCCATCAGGAGAGGACTATGCTGTATATCTTTGATTTAGGTAATGTGATCGTCGATATCGATTTCAAACGTGTACTGGGTGTATGGAGCAATTTAAGCGGTACGCCGCTGGCGGTATTGTCCGAGCGTTTCACCATGGGCGAGTTGTTCCAACAGCATGAGCGCGGTGAAATCAGCGATGAAGACTTTGCTGAACGGTTGAGTGATGAAATGGGTATCGCCCTCAGCTTCGAACAGTTCGCTACCGGTTGGCAGGCGGTGTTTGTCGCCCTGCGCCCGGAAGTGATCGACATCATGAAACGCCTGCGCAGTGAAGGCCACCGTGTGGTGGTGCTGTCGAACACCAACCGCCTGCACTGCAACTATTGGCCACAGCACTACCCGCAAGTGGCCGAAGCCGCCGATCATCTCTACCTGTCTCAGGATATTGGCATGCGCAAACCGGACGCCAATATCTATCAGCACGTGCTTAACGCCGAAAATACCCCATCGGAGCAGGCAGTGTTTTTTGACGATGTGGCGGCTAATGTGGCAGCGGCTGAGGCGCTGGGCATTAAAGGGGTGCACGTAACCGACCGCGACGTGGTGCCGGCTTATTTTGCCCAATGACCGCGAAGGGTTAAGCTTAAGGCGTACAAACTGACATCAAGGAGTGGCCATGTCGTTTTTCCGCCGCAAGAAGCTGCCTTCTGCGATCAAACCCAGCGTCACCTTTGGGCGGCTGCTGATCAAGCGCGTCGACAGTGATGGCCTGACCATGCTGGCGGGCCATTTGGCTTATGTTTCGCTGCTGTCGCTGGTGCCTTTGGTGACCGTGGTGTTCGCGCTGTTTGCTGCGTTCCCGATGTTCTCCGATATCAGCGTCCAACTGAAAAGCTTTATCTTCTCCAACTTCATGCCGGCCGCCGGCAACGTGATCCAGAGTTATCTGGAGCAGTTTGTTGCCAACTCCAACAAGATGACTGCCGTGGGTACCTGTGGGCTGATTGTCACCGCGCTGTTGTTGATCTCCTCGGTAGACAGCGTGCTGAACACCATCTGGCGTAGCAAAAACAAGCGTCCAATCGTGTTTTCGTTCGCGGTGTACTGGATGGTTCTGACCCTGGGGCCGCTGTTGGTCGGTGCCAGTATGGCGATCAGCTCCTATCTGCTATCGCTCAACTGGTTGGCGCAGACCGGTGTTAACAGCCTGGTGGATCAGGTGCTGCGTATTTTCCCGCTGATCCTGTCGTGGATATCCTTCTGGCTGCTGTATTGCATTGTGCCGACGGTACGGGTGCCGCCCAAGGATGCGTTGATAGGTGCGCTGGTGGCCGGCTTGCTGTTTGAGCTGGGCAAGAAGGGTTTTGCCTTGTACGTCACCATGTTCCCGTCTTATCAGCTGATTTACGGCGTGCTGGCGGTGATCCCCATTTTATTCCTCTGGGTCTACTGGAGCTGGTGTATCGTGTTACTCGGCGCGGAAATCACGGTGACCATCGGGGAATACCGCGACTACCGCCAACAGAAGGCAGAACAACAGGCTCAGCCACCAGAAGGGCAGTTATGATTGCGTTAATTCAACGGGTATTAAATGCCAGCGTCACGGTCGAAGGCCAGACGGTAGGCAACATAGGCCCGGGTTTGTTAGTGTTATTGGGCGTGGAGCAGGATGATAACGAGCAGAAAGCCGTGCGCCTGTGTGAGCGTGTGTTGGGGTACCGCATCTTTGGTGATGAGAACGACAAGATGAATCTCAATGTCCAACAGGCAGGGGGCAGCCTGCTGGTGGTCTCGCAGTTCACGCTGGTGGCCGACACGCAAAAAGGTATGCGCCCGAGTTTTTCGCGCGGTGCGGTACCGCAGGAAGCCGATCGGTTATACCAATATTTTGTTGGCCAGTGCCGCGAGCGCGGCATAGAAACTCAAACCGGTGAGTTTGCGGCTGACATGAAAGTCGCGCTGGTGAACGACGGACCAGTGACGTTTTGGCTTCAAGTTTAAGTATTCTGAGAGAGAAGGCGTCTATGTATCACCTACGAGTACCGGTAACAGAACAAGAACTGAAGGATTATTACCAGTTCCGCTGGGAAATGCTGCGCAAGCCGCTGCACCAGCCGGTGGGGTCGGAAAAGGATGCCTATGACGCCATGGCGCATCACCAAATGGTGGTGGACGAGGGCGGAAAAATTGTCGCTATTGGGCGGCTGTATATCAACGCGGACAACGAGGCGGCGATTCGTTTTCTGGCGGTAGATCCGACGGTGCAGGACAAAGGCCTGGGGACGCTGGTGGCCATGACTCTCGAGTCCGTGGCGCGCCAGGAAAGTGTTAAGCGGGTAGTCTGTAGCGCCCGTGAGGATGCGGTGGATTTCTTTGCCAAACTTGGCTTCGTTAATCAGGGCGAGATCACCGCGCCGCAAACTACGCCGATTCGCCACTTTTTGATGATCAAACCCGTGGCGACGCTGGATGACATTTTGCATCGCCCCGACTGGTGCGGTCAGTTGCAGCAGGCCTGGTACGACCATATCCCGCTCAGTGAGAAAATGGGCGTGCGCATCAGCCAATATACCGGCCAGCGTTTTGTCACCACCATGCCTGAGATAGGCAACCAGAATCCGCACCATACGCTGTTTGCCGGCAGCCTGTTCTCCCTGGCGACACTGACCGCATGGGGGCTAATCTGGCTGTTGCTGCGTGAGCGTCATTTGGGCGGCACTATTATTCTGGCGGATGCCCATATCCGTTACAGCAAGCCGATTACCGGCCGGCCGCGAGCGGTAGCGGATCTCAGTTCATTGAGCGGGGATTTGGCCCGCCTGGCGCGTGGTCGTCGTGCGCGTGTGCAGGCGGAAGTCCACCTGTTCGGCGACGATGACAGAGGGGCGGTGTTTGAAGGCACTTATATGGTGTTGCCGGCCGAACCGGAAGTTCCCCTCGATCAGGGCGGTTGTGAGGCGATAGACAGTTGATACTGTGGCCCTCTCGGTGCAGAGAGGGCCAATCCCAAATCAAGGCAGTTGTTGTTCCAGCGTTTGTCCTGCTTTGCTGGTGGCCTGCAATTGGCCCTGCAATGAAGCCTTGAATGGCCCATCGCTGTTCAGCAAGCCTTTCAACTGTAATTGCAGGTTACCGTCACCTTCCAGTGGAACCGGTTGCCATCCCCATTGTTGCAAGGTGTTCACCGGTACCGAACGCCCATTCAGCGACAGCGTAAAAGGCTTGCCCGGCAGTTGCTCGACGGTGGCTTTGGCTTCCAGCAATCCCTGCGGCATAAAGGCGCTGAGCTCGGTGACGTTGATCTGCCCGTCATTAGCGTTCAGCGCCAACGATGGGCGGCGAACGTCTATCTTGTTGAAGGTGGCTTCGCTGCCGTTGAGATTCAGCGTGCCGGACCAGATACCCCACTGGTGATCGCGCGCCAGTAACAGGTTGCTGCCGTAACCGTCCAGCGCGGTGACCTGGAACGGGAAAGCCGGGTTGATGTCGATGATCAGATTGCGGTTGGTGGTCAGCTTGTTGACGTAGACCTCTGCCAGCCAGTGCGGCAGCGTTTGTAGCCACAACCCGCGCCAGTTACTCGGCAAGGTGTATTCCAACGCGGCGACCGCCACCTCATCCAGTTGCAGGCGATTATTAGCGCGCAGCCAGTTGCCGGAGGTACGCAATAGGCCACCTTCCCAGCGGGTGGTGAACTGCTGAATAGCGATACCCGCTGGTGAGAGACGCATATTCATGATCGGATCAATCAGGTGGAAACCGCCATTGATCAGATCGCTGGCGTTGAAGTTCAGCGAACCGTCCGGACTACTCCAGTCGCCCTGCTGGAAGGTGACGTTTTGCAGCGACAGGTCGAGATCGTTGAACGCCCACTCTTTACCTTCCAGCCGGGCATCGATCAGATCAAAACGTTTAAGCGTGATCGGCGGCAGGGCGGTAAAGCGCTGCCAGAATTGTTCCAGCGTCAGTGGCGTCTGCATGCGCACACCACTCAGCCGCAGGCGTTCTACCTGCCAGCTGCCGTCAGCGGCGCGGGTGGCTACGCCAGTCAAATCACCTTGCGCCAGATCGGCGCCGAAGTTGCTGAGCAGCAACTGGTTTTGCTTAAGCTCGCCCTGTACCAATACCTGTGAGGCTGGGATGCCGTTCAGCGTCATGGAACCGGCGCTGAACTGGAACTGATTATTTTCACCCAAGGGATGACCGGCGTTGGGCTGCCATGGCGTAATACCGGCATTGACCTGTTGGGCATCCAGCTGCCAGGTTTCATCATTGGATTGCAGCGCCATATTGCTCAGTTGCAGCACATTGGCCTGTATCGGCAATACCGAATTCTGCTGTGGGAGCTTAAGCGTCCCCTCGCGTAGCGTGACGCTATGGAAATAACGTGGTTCGGTGATTTGGCGCAGGCTGAGCCCGAGGTCTACCTGTTTGGCTATCAGCGATGGCGGCTGATTTTTTGTTGCCAACCGAACGTCTTCCAGGCTGATTTGGCTCGGTTGGTCCCACGAGTGCGAGATCTTCGCCACCGACAGCTGGTATTCGCTGTTATCGCTGACCCAGCGGCTGATCCAGCCGGCTGCCCAACGGGTTTGCCCAATGACGTACAACAGCGCAATGGCAAGTACTACCAGCAGCAGCAACGTCAGCAACAGTTTCCCGATAAATTTCATCGTCTACATCCGCATCGGTCAAAAAAGATACCCTGTTTATGCCGTAATTGGCTGGGCATCTCAAGTGCAATGGTCTGATAGGCAATAAAAAACGGCCGCAAGCGACCGTTTAACCGTCAGTGTGGCTGATTACGGCTTTTCGTGTTCGTGCGGGAACACCAGATTCAGCACGATGGCGGTGATCCCCCCGGCCGCAATGCCTGAGGAGAGCAGGGTTTTCAGCCAGTCCGGCGCGAACTGCAGGATCAGCGGTTGCTGGGAAACGCCCATGCCCACCGCCAGCGACAGCGCCATGATCATGATTGCACGGCGGTTCAGTCGTTCGCGCGACACGATACGCACACCGGATGCGGCGATGGTGCCGAACATCACCAGGGTTGCGCCGCCCAATACCGGCTCAGGAATGTGTTGTACGAATCCGGCTACCGCTGGGAACAACCCCAACAGGATCAGCATCAGTGCCACCACGAAACCGACATAACGGCTGGCAACGCCGGTCAGCTGGATCACCCCATTGTTCTGACCAAAGCAGGAGTTGGGGAAGGTGTTGAACACCGCTGACAGCATTGAGTTCAGACCGTTGGCCAGCACGCCGCCCTTCAGGCGCTTCATATACAGCGGGCCGCTGACCGGCTGTTCCGACACGTCCGAGGTGGCGGTGATATCGCCAATGGTTTCCAGTGAGGTGACCATAAAGATCAGCATCAGGGGCAACAGCAGGTTCCAGTCAAAGCCCAGACCGTAATACAGCGGCGTTGGGATGATGATCGCTGCCGTCTCGGGAACCGGTTGGCTTGATGGCAGCATGTCCATGGCCCATGCCAGCAGATAACCGACCGCCATGGCAATCACCAGAGAGGCGACGCGCAGGTACGGGTTGCGCTGACGATTTAGCAAGATAATCACCAATAATACCGCACCGGCCAGCAGCAGGTTTTTGGGGGCACCGAAGCTACCCCCGTTCATCGCGGCATAGCCACCGCCGATGGAAGTCAGCCCGACCTGGATCAGCGATAAACCGATAATCATCACCACGATGCCGGAAACCAGCGGGGTGATAATACGTCGCGCCAGGTGCAGCACGCGTGATAGCAAGATCTCGGTGCAGGAGGCGACCATCAGTGTGCCAAACAGCGCTGCCATCATGGTTGGCACGTCGGCCCCGCCGTTTTTCAGCGCCAGCCCACCCATAATCAGCGGTGCAACAAAGTTAAAACTGGTGCCCTGAATTGACAGCAGACCGGAACCGACCGGCCCCCAGGTTTTAATTTGCAGGATAGAGGCCAGACCGGAGGCAAACAGCGACATGCTGATGATGTGTTGAGTATCCTGTGCCGGTAAACCTAACGCCTGACAGATCAACAGAGCCGGGGTGATCACTGCAACAAACATTGCCAACAGGTGCTGACTAGCGGCAAACAGCGTCTGAGGCAGTGGTGGGCGGTCTTCCAGGCGATAAATCAGTTCACTGTTGCGGGCAGGGGAGGATGCTTTTTGCGCAGCATCGAGCTCGGCGGATGGCATGGTCATGGTGTGGCATTTCCAGAAACGGCAAAGCAGGCATTTTAATGATTTGCCTCACAAAAGCAAACGGTTGCGCGTTAATGTTTTGTTAGTGTTATCGCCGGTTATGTCGCATTTTTATTCATTTTTTCTTGTGTTATCAGCGTTTTTTCCTTCTAATCCTGCACTCATCAAGTTTTAAAAACTAAGCGGTTTTCTATAACTTATTATTTCTTAATTGGATCTTTCCCCTTACATGGAGTACCTGGATGTTTCATCTTGATACTTATGGCACGTTAGTCGCGGCAACATTGGTTTTGCTCCTTGGGGGCAAATGCGTTACCAGCATTCCCCTGTTGAGAAAATACACTATCCCCGCACCTGTCGCCGGTGGCTTACTGGTGGCACTCCTGTTGTTAGCCCTGAAAAAGCTGGTTAACTGGGAAATCAGCTTCGATATGTCGCTGAAGGACCCATTGATGCTGGCTTTCTTCGCCACCATCGGTCTGAATGCCAACCTGGCGCGCTTGCGTGCGGGCGGCAAGGCATTAATGGTGTTCCTGTTTGTGGTGCTGGGCCTGCTGCTGGTGCAGAACGCCATCGGCATCGGCATGGCGAAAATGCTGGGTCTGGATCCGCTAATGGGTCTGATCGCCGGCTCCATTACGCTGTCCGGCGGCCACGGCACCGGGGCGGCCTGGAGCAAGCTGTTTATCGAGCGCTACGGGTTTGAAAATGCCACGGAAGTGGCGATGGCCTGTGCCACCTTCGGACTGGTACTGGGTGGCCTGATTGGCGGGCCGGTGGCACGATACCTGGTGAAGCACTCTTCCACGCCGGAAGGCACACCGGACGACAGTGTCCAGCCAAGCGGTTTTGAAAAGCCGGAAAGCGGCCGTTTGATCACCTCGCTGGTCATGGTTGAAACCATTGCCATGATCGCCATCTGTTTGAGCCTGGGTCAGTTGATCTCGGGCTTGCTGAGTGGCACGGTGTTTGAATTGCCAAACTTCGTCTGCGTGCTGTTTGTCGGCGTGATCCTCAGCAACACCCTGGCTTTCACCGGCTTTTATACCGTGTTTGAACGTGCGGTATCGGTGCTGGGCAACGTCAGCCTGTCGCTGTTCCTGGCCATGGCGCTGATGAGCCTGCGGTTGTGGGAGCTGGCTTCGCTGGCCTTGCCGATGTTGGCGATCCTGGCGGTGCAAACGCTGGTGATGGCGCTGTACGCCATTTTCGTCACCTACCGGGTGATGGGCAAAAATTACGATGCAGCGGTACTGGCCGCGGGCCACTGTGGCTTCGGTATGGGCGCGACGCCAACGGCGATCGCCAATATGCAGGCGATTACCGATCGCTTCGGCCCATCACACCTGGCGTTTCTGGTGGTGCCAATGGTCGGGGCGTTCTTTATTGATATTGCCAACGCGATTGTGATTAAGCTGTATCTGTTGCTGCCGATATTCCCGGTTATTGGCTGATTAACGGGTCGTAATAACGAAAAGGGCGCCGATTGGCGCCCTTTGCTATGGTCGGGGGATTAGGCGTTGGAGTAACGCGCTTTTTTCGGTAACCAGCGTTCAATCAAGGCTCGGGCATGTTCCGGATACTGCTGATGGATATGGCGGGCGACGCGTTGCACTTCCGGGATCATCGCCTGATCGCGCAGTAAATCGGCCACTTTGAACTCTGCACTGCCGGTTTGACGTGTGCCCAGCAACTCACCGGGGCCGCGGATCTCCAGATCTTGCTGCGCAATAACGAAGCCGTCATTGCTGTCACGCAGCACCTGCAGGCGCTTTTGTGCCGTTTTGCTCAGCGGTGTTTTGTACAACAAAACACAGTGTGACGCGACAGCACCACGACCCACGCGGCCGCGTAGCTGATGCAGCTGCGCCAGCCCCAACCGCTCCGGGTTTTCGATGATCATCAGGCTGGCATTCGGTACGTCGACCCCGACTTCGATCACCGTCGTTGCCACCAGCAGCTGCAGTTCGCCTTGTTTAAAGGCCTGCATCACCGCCTGTTTCTCTTGCGCTTTCATTCGGCCATGTATCAGCGCGACTTTCAGTTCCGGCAACGCGACTTTCAGCTCTTCCCAGGTGGCTTCTGCCGCCTGGGCTTCCAGCACTTCAGACTCCTCAATCAGCGTACAAACCCAATACGCCTGTCGGCCTTCTTCGATGCAGGCGTTTTTCACTCGCTGAATAATATCGGCACGGCGGGTATCGGGAATAGCGACGGTAGTGACTGGCGTTCTGCCTGGGGGCAGCTCGTCGATCACCGAAGTGTCGAGATCGGCATAGGCGGTCATCGCCAGCGTGCGTGGGATGGGCGTGGCGGTCATGATCAACTGATGGGCATGGAAGCCTTGCTCCTCCCCCTTTTCCCACAGGGCCAGCCGCTGGTGTACGCCAAAACGATGCTGTTCGTCGATGATCACCAGCGCCAGGCCGGAGAACTGCACCTGTTCCTGGAAGATGGCGTGCGTACCGACCACCATCGACACCTGCCCACTGGCAATTGCCTCTTGCTGCGCGATGCGTGCCTTGCCTTTTTGCTTGCCGGCCAGCCAGCCGACTTGCAACCCCAGCGGTTCAAACCACTGGCGGAAATTGTTGGCGTGCTGTTCGGCCAGCAGCTCCGTTGGCGCCATCAGCGCCACCTGCTTGCCGTGAGCGATAGCGCGCAACGCGGCTAGCGCAGCCACCAGCGTTTTGCCGGAGCCGACGTCGCCCTGGACCAGCCGCATCATCGGGAAGCCTTTTTGCATATCGGCTTCGATATCGGCCACCACGCGATCTTGCGCCCCGGTTGGTGAAAACGGCAACTGGGCGAGGAATTGCTTTTTAAGCCGGTCATCCGGCATCAGCGGCAGCGCCTGATAGCTCTGGGCACCGGCTCGTACCGCCAGCATGCTGAGGTTATGTGCCAGCAGCTCTTCCAGGATCAGACGTTTTTGCGCCGGGTGTTTACCCAGTTCCAAATCCGCTAACTGGATATCCGGCGGTGGGCGATGCAGGGTATGCAACGCCTGTGGCAGGCTCATTAACCCACCGCTCAGTTCTGGCGGCAGTAGTTCGGCAATGGCGCAGGTATCCAACAGCTCCAGCGCCTGATCGGTCAGTTTGCGCAGTGTGGCCTGCCGAATGCCTTCGGTGGTGGGGTAGACCGGCGTCAGTGACTCTTGCAGCTCAACCTCACTGCTTTCTCCCTGAATGCGGTATTCCGGGTGAATAATTTCTGCGCCGTGATTACCACGTTTGACTTCACCATAAGCGGTGACACGACGGCCGGTGGCCAGGCTGTTCTTCATCGCCGCATTGAAGTTGAAGAAGCGCATGGTGAGCAGGCCGGTACCGTCACTGATCTGACAGGTCAGCATGCGTCGACGGCCAAAGCTGATGTCTGTGCGCAGTACTTCGCCTTCCACGGTGGCAAAAATGCCCGCTTGCAGATCGTTTATTGGATAGAGGCGGGTGCGGTCTTCATAGCGCAGCGGCAGGTGCAGCAGCAAATCCTGAATGGTTTCCAGGCCAATTTTGGCCAGTTTACCCGCCTGGCTGGCGCCAACCCCGGAAAGTGTGGTGAGTGGGACAGCATCCAGCAGGCGGCCTTTCATTTACGTACCGTCGCTTGCATGGTTGCCCACCATTCGGCATCGGCGACCACCTGGCCCTGCTCATCAATGTGTGGGCGCGGCAGCCTTTTACGCTTGGCCACGTTGGCCAGTACCGGATAGCCGCCTTCAAACAGCAGACGTTGCTGCTCTTCCTGGTCGAGCATGCTGTGCTCACGGCGATACATACCGGCATTTTGCCGCTGGCGTTGCGCTTCGTACAAGATCAATGCCGAGGCGACCGACACGTTAAGCGACTGCACCATACCGATCATCGGAATGATGATGTCTTGGTCGGCAAGCCGCAGGGCCTCTTCGGTGATGCCGGTTTTTTCCTGACCCAGCAGCACGCAGGTTGGGCGGGTGTAATCCACTTCGCGGAAGTCGACTGCACGGGCTGACAGGTTAGTCGCCAGAATTTGCATACCCTGATCTTTCAGATGGGTCACGGCGTCGACAATGGTGGGATGGGTTTTGACATTCACCCAGCTGTTGCTGCCGGCCGCGGAAGAAACCAGGGTGCGCATGCGCGGGGTTGGCCACACGGCATGCACCTGATGCACGCCGACGGCGTCGGCGGTGCGGATAATGGCGGAGACGTTATGCGGTTTGTGCACCTGTTCCAGGCAGACCGTTAAATCCGGCTGCCGGGTAGCCAGCATTTCACAAATCCGCGCATAGCGTTCAGGGCTCATAAGCGCTAATTTCGGTTACGGTTAACTTTAATGACATCCGGCATGATACGGATTTTACGCATAATATTTGCCAGATGGATGCGATCGCGGGTGGTCAAGCGGATAAAGGCGCTATAAACCCGGCCGTCTTTTTCTTCGGTATTCAGGCTTTGGATATTGGACTCAGCCGCATTGATAGCCGCCGTCAGGTTGGCCAGCGCCCCCTGATGGTTAAACATGTCCACTTTGATCTCGGCAATGAATTCCTGCTCGATGTCTTTATCCCACTCTACCGCCATGAATTTCTCAGGCTCTTTCTGGTAGCCGCGGATATTCCGGCAGGACTCATGGTGGATCACCAGGCCTTTGCCTGGACTGACGTGAGCGATGATCGGGTCACCTGGAATAGGTCGGCAGCATTTGGCGAAGGTGATCAGTACGCCGTCTGCGCCCTTGATCGCCAGGTTACGCACCCCGGAGGACGTGCCCAGATTGGACTGGTCACCCTGCAGGTTTTTCGCTACCACCACGCTCATGGCATTGCCTAAGCCGATTTCAGCCAGCAAATCATCCAGCGTTGCCAGCTTCATGCGATCCAACTCGTGCTGGATATTTTCCGGTGGGATCTCTGCCAGTTTGCGGCTGCCGCCCAACGCATGATTCAACAAGCGACGGCCGAGGCTGACCGAATCATCGCGTTTGAGGTTCTTCAGCATCTGGCGGATTTTGGCGCGCGCTTTTGAGCTGACGACAAAGTTCAGCCAGGCGGCGTTGGGTCGTGCGCCCGGTGCGGTGATAATTTCGACCGTTTGGCCGCTACTCAGTGACTGCGACAGCGGGTACGGCTGACGATCGACCCGCGCACCAACGCAGGCGTGGCCGATATCGGTGTGTACCGCGTAGGCGAAGTCGACCGGCGTTGCGCCCGCAGGCAATTCGACAATGCGGCCTTCCGGGGTGAAAACGTAAATCTCATCCGGGAACAGATCGGATTTTACGCTCTCGATAAATTCAAACGAACTGCCGGCGCTTTGTTGCAGCTCCAGCAAGCTTTGCATCCAGCGCTGAGCGCGGATTTGTGCGGTGGTGCCGGTTTCGCCCTGTTCTTTTTCTTTATAAGCCCAGTGCGCGGCGACCCCCATTTCGGCCATCTGATCCATATCTTCGGTACGGATCTGCACCTCAACCGGTACGCCGTGTGGGCCGATCAATGAAGTGTGCAGCGATTGATAGCCGTTGGCCTTGGGAATGGCGATATAGTCTTTGACCCTGCCCGGACGCGGTTTGTACAGGCTGTGAGCCTGACCCAGTACGCGGTAGCAGGTGTCGACTTCCTTCACGATCACCCGGAACGCGTAGATATCCATAATTGAATGGAAACGCTGTTCTTTCAGGTGCATCTTGAGGTAGATGGAATACAGATGTTTTTCCCGTCCGCTGACGCGGCAGGGTATGCCGGCCTCGGTCAGTCGCCCTTCGATCTCAGCGAGAATCTTCTGGATCATCTCTTTACGGTTACCGCGCGCGGCTTTCACCACTTCTTTGATTACGCGATAACGGTTCGGGTACAACGCTTCAAAACCCAGCTCTTCCAGCTCGGTTTTCAGGTGGTGAATACCCAGACGATGGGCCAGAGGGCTGTAGATTTCCAGGGTTTCACGCGCAATACGCCGCCGTTTATCAGGGCGAAGCGAACCGAGGGTGCGCATGTTGTGCGTACGGTCGGCCAGCTTGATCAACACGACGCGGATATCCTGCACCATCGCCATGATCATCTTGCGGAAGTTTTCCGCCTGCGCTTCTTTTTTATCCTGGAACTTCAGCTTGTCGAGCTTGGATACGCCTTCAACCAATTCGGCAACGCTTTTGCCGAACAGCTGTTCCATATCCTGGTAGGTGGCCGGGGTGTCTTCGATGACGTCGTGCAGCAATGCTGCCATCAGCGTCTCATGGTCGAGACGCATTTCCGCCAGAATGCAGGCCACGGCAACCGGGTGAGTAATGTAGGGCTCACCGCTGGAGCGTGTCTGTCCCTCGTGAGCATCACGTGCAACGAGGTATGCCTGTTTGAGGCGCTTAATCTGCTCCTCAGGCAGGTAACGTTGAATCAGCAGATTCAGGCTTTCAAACAGGTACAAAGGCAGACTCGCAGTCTAATTAACGACGACCTTCAGCAATGGCGGTAACCGCTTGAATCTCTGCGGCTTCCTGCTCTTGCTGCTCCTGACGATCACGAACATCGAGGATCTGGCTGGTGATCAGGCCTTCTTCGATTTCGCGCAGCGCGATAACGGTGTACTTGTCGTTTTCTTCCGGAACAAGTGCATCTTTACCGCCAGTCTGGATTTGACGTGCCCGACGAGCAGCGACCAACACCAGGTCAAAACGGTTACCAATTTTCTCTACAGCGTCTTGAACAGTTACGCGTGCCATATTTGTGCTACTCCACAGGTGACGAAAAGACTGGGCATAATACTGAAACTGTCTTCAGTCTGCCAATAGTTTGCTGATTAAAGCGTCATGCCGCAGTAATTGGCGGCCTAAACGCAGGCGCTCGGCGCGAATAATGGTTTTCAGATCGGACAGAGCCAAGTCGAAATCATCATTCACAATTAAATAATCATACTCCGCGTAATGCGCCATTTCCGCCACGGCTTGCGCCATGCGTTTGGCGATCACTTCATCTGAGTCTTGCCCGCGGCCACGCAGGCGACGATCAAGTTCTTCCTTCGACGGCGGTAAAATAAAGATGCTGCGTGCCTGGGGCATTTTTGCGCGAATCTGCTGCGCGCCCTGCCAGTCGATATCCAGGAAAACGTCTACACCGGTCGACAGCACCTGCTCAATGGCGGCGCGTGAGGTCCCGTAATAGTTGCCGAACACTTCGGCGTGCTCAAGAAAGGCATCCTGCTCAATCATTCGGCAGAATTCATCTTTTGAGACGAAGAAGTAATGATCGCCATGCTGTTCACCCGGGCGGCTGTCGCGCGTGGTGTGCGAAACCGAAACCTGCGTGTCGTACAGCGGTTGCGTCTTTAACAAAGCCTGAATCAGACTTGATTTCCCTGCGCCACTGGGGGCAGAGACAATATAAAGTGTGCCTTGAGCCATGATGATGTTCGTTGGTAGCGGTTGATATGCCAATAACAGCGGATGTGTATTTTCTCCGCACAGTATACACGGCTAACGAGCCGGATGCAGCGTTAGCTCGCATTTTGCCCGCCGCTTTATGCTGAAAAAACCTCAAACAGACGAGTTTGCGCAGCTTATCGCTAAATTTTGGCGTTTTTCTGCAACGCGCTCTGCCCTTCTCGAGCTGCTTTGCAGAACGACTGATTGGCCATTGCCGCGTCTCCACTTCCCGGATTTACTGCCGGTTATCAGGGAGGTGCACAATGCGTAAAGGTGTGATGAGGATCGGGATGATCCTGCTGGGCTGTTTGGTGTTTAGTGGGCCACTGTGGGCGGAGTCTTGCCCGGCATGGCGGCCGGAGCGGTTGCAACTGGAGATAACCACGTTAAAAAACCAGCTTGAGCGCTGGGATGTGGCTTATTACCAACAGGGAAACAGTTTGGTTGAAGATGAAGTGTACGACAGCCTGCGCAAAAAACTGCAGCTGTGGCTAGCTTGCGCCGGGCTGGCACCGGCAGAGGAGCCTGTGCCGCTTTTACCTGCGGGCAAGTTGTCGCACCCGGTTGCGCATACCGGATTACGCAAATTGCCGGATCCTGCCGCAGTGGCCCAATGGTTGCACGGCCGCAGTGACCTCTGGGTTCAGCCAAAGGTGGACGGCGTAGCCATTACGCTGGTTTATCGTGACGGAGTCTTGGTGTCGGCGATCAGCCGGGGGGACGGGCTGAAGGGGGAAAACTGGCTGGAAAAGGTGCGTGCCATACCGGCGGTACCCGCGAGCATCAAGGGTGCGCCGCAGATGCTGACCCTGCAAGGTGAGCTGTTTCTGATGGTGAACGGTCATCAACAAAAACGCAGTGGTGGCATCAATGCCCGGGCTAAGGTTGCCGGTGCGTTGATGAAAAAGAAGCCTTCACCGGTACTGCAGCAGATTGGCCTGTTTGTCTGGGCATGGCCGGACGGTCCGCAAGCGATGCCGCAGCGTTTACACCAGCTTGCTGCTATGGGGTTCCCTCTGACCCTGGCTTATTCGCAACCGGTGAAATCATTGGTGCAAGTGCAGCAATGGCGAGATCGCTGGTACCAGGCTGCTTTACCTTTCGTCACCGATGGCGTGGTGATCCATCAGGCGCGTTCACCGCAGGGAAGGTACTGGCAAGCGAAGCCCGGTGATTGGACCGTTGCCTGGAAGTATCCTCCGGCGCAGCAGGTTGCGCAGGTCAATGGCGTCGAATTCAATGTGGGGCGAACCGGAAAAATTGCCGTGGTGCTGCGCCTTGAACCTGTCAGGCTGGACGACAAATGGGTGACTCGGGTTAACCTCGGCTCACTACCCCGTTGGCGGCAATGGGCGGTTGTGCCTGGAGATCAGGTGGTAATCAGCCTGATGGGACATGGCATTCCGCACCTTAATAAGGTGGTCTGGCGGATAAAAGAGAGGTCGATGCCCAGTGCGCCATCCGCAGAACATTATCACCCGCTGAGTTGCTTTAGTTGGCGGCCGGATTGCCGTCAGCAATTTCTTGCCCGGCTGGTATGGCTGGGTGGCCGACAGGGGTTAAATCTGCACGGGGTCAACGAATCTACCTGGCAGGCACTCATCGATCAGGGGCTGGTCCGGCATCTGTTGGATTGGTTGGTGCTGACGCCGGAACAGTTGATGTCTGCCCCTGGTATTGGCAGTAAGCGAGGGCAGAGCATTTACCGGCAGTTTCAACTGGCGCGACAGCAGCCTTTTGCCCGCTGGTTAATCGCCTTAGGCGCGCCGCTGTCCCCGCAGCAAGCGGTGACGTTGAAAAGCTGGCATCAGGTCCAGCAATTGCCCGCCGAAGCATGGCGGACGATGGCCGGTATTGGAACCAAAAGGGCGCGGCAGATTGCCGATTTTCTCCAGCACCCGCCATTGCTGGCATTGGTCAGTATGCTGGTATCCCAGGAAATAATCGGTTTTGCCCCCGAGGTGGACACTATTAATGATCCGGATGCTGGTAATTAAATACCGGTAGACCCAGACGAAAGCGCAGGGCGAGTAAGCGGGCGCTGAGGCCGACGACCAGTGTGATGATCACCACCAGATTATGCGGCAGGCTGAAGTGTTGCAGGCCGATGTACAGCCAGGCGGCGGCAAAGGAGATACCGGCATAGATTTCTTTCTGAAATACCAGCGGGATACGGTTGCAGAGCATATCGCGCAGTACGCCACCGAACACGCCGGTGATCACGGCGGCAATCGCGGCGATGATGGCACCGTGCCCCATATCCAGTGCGACTTGCGCGCCGATGATTGAAAACACAATCAGACCAACGGCATCCAAAACCAGGAATAGGCGACGCAGGTGACGCATCAAGGGGGCCAGCCAGGTGGTGACAATCGCCGCAATGGCGACGATAACGATATATTCAGGATGTTTGACCCACCCCAGAGGAAAATGCCCGAGCAGCATATCGCGCACCGAACCGCCGCCGATGGCGGTAGCCGAAGCAATAATAATTACGCCAAACATATCCATCTGGCGACGGCCGGCAGCCAGTGCGCCGGTCATGGCTTCGGCAGTGATGCCGATGATATAAAGAACGCTCAGTAACATAAGGTATTCACAGGGTGGGCAGGAATGAGTGTAATGGTGGAAGGGTAATCGCCGACGGGGTACATCGCTACTGAGTTTTTCTAACGGGTGATGTTTCGGATTACTTTAATTAATCCATTGTTGATTGGATTTACTTGTTTATTGCCTTTTATAACCTTTTGTTGCCAACAGCAGCATTAGAAATTTAGTGTTAGTTTCTATGGCTGACTATATTTATTGCACTCGGTCCGAGGCTGCGTGTCGACGGCGGATAATGGCATTCATTAAGGAACATAAAGATAAATGAAAAATACTCCCATGCTGGCGACGGCCGTAACGGCGGCCTTACTGTTGAGCGGCTGCGTTGCTCCGGTTCCGAACACCGTGCAGCAAAAGCCAGCGACTTGCTCAGTAGGCGATCCCATGACGCAAACCACGCTTTATTTTGGCCTGAATCGCCCTGTAGGGCCGGTGATCAGCGCAGCAGAGTGGCAGAGTTTCGTTGATCGGCAAGTGACGCCGCGCTTTAAAGATGGGCTGTCGGTATTTGATGCCAAAGGACAGTGGCTGGGTAACGACGGCAAGCTGGCGCGCGAGAACAGCAAGGCACTGATGCTGATCCATGCGCCGGGCAAGGAAAGTGAAACCAATATTGAGGCGCTGCGCAGCAGCTATAAGCAACAGTTTGCGCAGGATTCCGTGATGCGTGTAGATGCGCCGGTGTGTGTCGCGTTCTGATGAAATCCCGGCCCGCAGGCCGGGGCTAGGGATTTGGCTTACAGAACCAACCCGGCGATGGCCGCCGAAAGCAGGCTGACCAGCGTTGAGCCGTAGACCAGTTTCAGGCCAAAACGAGAAACCACATTACCCTGTCGCTCGTTAAGCCCTTTGATTGCCCCGGCAACGATGCCGATAGAGGCAAAGTTGGCGAAGGAAACCAGGAATACTGACAGGATACCCAAGCCGCGTGGCGTTAGCTCCGCAGCAATTTTCTTCAGTTCGATCATCGCCACAAATTCATTGGCTACCAGCTTGGTCGCCATGATGCTGCCTGCCCGCAGCGCATCCGGCGCCGGGATGCCGATCAGCCAGGCCAACGGATAGAATACATAGCCCAGGATCTGTTGGAAGCTGATACCGAACACCGCTGAGAACAGGGCGTTTACCGCAGAAATCAGCGCAATAAAGCCAATCAGCATGGCAGCGATAATCATCGCGATTTTGAAGCCCGCCAAAATATACTCGCCCAGCATTTCAAAGAAGCTCTGATCTTCATGCAGCTTACTCAGCTTCAATTCAGGCTCATCGTCCAACTGATAAGGGTTGATGATCGATAAAATGATAAAGGTACTGAACATATTGAGGATCAGCGCTGCAACCACGTATTGCGCATCGATCATCGACATATAGGCGCCAACGATGGACATAGATACTGTCGACATGGCAGTAGCCGCCATGGTGTACATGCGGCGTGGCGAGATATCGCCAATGATGCCCTTATAAGCGATAAAGTTTTCTGATTGTCCGAGCACCAGCGTGCTGACGGCGTTGAAAGACTCCAGCTTGCCCATACCGTTAACTTTGGACAGCAGAGTGCCAACTACACGGATAATCAGCGGTAAAATGCGGAAATGCTGCAAAATGCCGATTAGCGCAGAAATAAAGATTATCGGGCACAAAACCCCCAGGAAGATAAACGCCAACCCGTCTTTGCTCATGCCACCAAACACAAAGTCGGAGCCTTGTGCGGCGTATGTCAGCAGCGTCTCAAAGAAGCCGGCGACGAGTCTGATGACGCTAAGGCCACTTTCTGAATGCAGGAAGAAATAGGCGAGGGCACCTTCGATGACCAGAAGCTGAATAATATAGCGCAGGCGGATTTTCTTGCGGTCATTGCTGACTAACAGGGCCAGGGCGATGATTACCACCAGGGCAAAAATAAATTGCAGAATTTGCGGCATAAAGGGTCCGTACAGCTTGCGGGCATGAAAAAACACATTTAGCCACAGCTTAGCCTTCCTTTCATTACCTTAGGTGATAATTGGAATAAAATACTTTCAGTCAGCGAGATAAGTTACCCATTGCCACCCGCGCCCACTGGGTCACAGTTTTTCATAAACCCACGCCGTTCAATTTCCGACGCGTTTTTTGAGTTGTGGCGCGCAAAGCTTCGCCTCTTCAATGTTTGTTGCCTAAAGGCCTGGAACCCAGTGCTCAGAATGTCCCACGGGTTGCGCTAATAGATTGGTTTATTAAGGATTAACCATGAAAATAGCCTGACATTTTGTCGCAGAAATTCAGCGAAATCTTTTCTCAGGATGAGGAGACCAATGATGAACACCAGCACCTTATTGCGGGCTTTGGCGAATGGCGTGAATCCCGATACCGGCGAGTTATTGAAACCCACTTCAATGGCCAGTTCACCAGAAGCGATACGTCTTTTGTTCGCCCTGGCCGAGGAGTTTCAGAGCGAATCTGAACGCCAGAAAAAGACCAAGCTAACGCCGGAGGAACGGCGACAGAAGAATATTTTTGAGGGGCGGCCGGCAAAATCTTATTTCCCCTGGGATGAAGAAGAGAAACAGCGATTGCAAGAAAGCCACGCCGCGGGCATGACGCTGGAGGTGATGAGCAGTGAATTTGAACGCTCGACCTGGGGAATTGCCGTGCAGCTGCAGAAAATGGGGCTGATTACCGAAGAGCAGGCGGCTGGTTTACCCAGAGCATAGCCGTAAAAAAGCCCGCTGACGCGGGCTTAAGCGAATGAAGAACATATCACTCGATGTTCTGGATCTGTTTTTTGTTTGTCTCATAACGTGTTGTTTTTAATTTATTTAATTTTTGTTTTTATTTTTTGGTACGTTTATTGGTACATGTAAATGGTTGTAGTCATAATATTGAAAAACAGCACCCATCTATGAGTTTCGAGGCATAAGTATATTGCCTCTGGGTTATTTCTATACGGGAAATATTATAATTTGTTTCATTGGATTGTATTGGGGATGAAAAATGGCAAGGATAAGTATTTTAATATAATAGGCCACACGGTGTCTTGGTAGGCATCGTGTGGCTAAAAATCAATTTATCAAGTCCAGCCATAACTTCCTTAAGGATGGGAAAAGCTGGTCATTCTTCGTTTGATACTCTTCTATTAAATTAAGAATATCCTCGTCGTCAAGAGGAAGTATAAAACCTCTGTCATCTTTTGCTGTGTCTTTGCAGCTTTCATACAATTTTTGTTTGTTTTCTATACTTCTGCAGACCAAAATTCCGACTTTACCTCTGCTGATAGAGAAACGACCAGATAATTGATCTAACTCAGGATTTCCTATCTCTTTTCCATAATTTTTACATTCAACAAAAATCATTGATGCTGGATAGTGGAGGCCTACCCACTTGAAAAAACCATATTGGGCTTCATTGCTATATGAAATGTCAATTCGCTTTCTACCATCATGGATTCTATGTTGCTTTGTTGGATGACAGAATGAAGGATAGAAAATTATAGAGAATAATTTTTCAATCAAGTCCTCGTATTTAGTCGCATCATCTCTTCCTGGATTTATTGAGGATAACTCTGAAATAAATGGTTTAAAGTCGATAATTGGAGATTCATTTTCCATTTCTGAGAAATCAGAATGTGGAAGAGGAGGGGAGGGTGCCTCTCTTTTTCTGTCGCGATACTCATCTAAAATTTTAGGATTTTTAAGCGTTTGTTCAACTATAGCTAACTTATCTTTTCCATACTTCTCCATTAAAGCCTTTTTAGTTACCCTTTCTTTTCCATTTTTGAGTAACTCAATTAGCTCAGACCCTGAGCTCAGATGCTTACGTTGCATTTCTGGTAATAGGAAATGACGATAATATTCATCATGGTTGTATGTAATTCTATGGCGAACAATTATCTTTGGAACTAAAATTACTTTACCTTCATTAGTAACTGGTAGTGAGACAAATCCTTGCTCCCATTTTTCATCTCTGGGGTTCCATATTGGCCCAGAGGGAATACTATCAGTTAATGGAATGTTGTAATAATTACAAACATCTTGCGTGTATTTAATTAGTGGCCCGCGAAGTATATTTGAGACTGCATCAGATATCATGTCAGTGCCAATTCCTTCAATCAGCAGTGCTGTATCTTCTAAGTCTTGAAGAAGTCCAGTTTTAGCGGCTTTACTTTTCGTCAAAGCCCCCCATACTGTTTTAGCTGATCCTTCGCCAAATCCATGACCTCGAGATTTTCCGCTTGAATAACCAAGATGATATTCATTCCTCTCATTTAGGCAGGATAATAATCTTTGAGCTTCTGAATCATCTCCAGACATAATTAATTTTAATACTGTTTCAAAGTAATTCTGTAGATGGGATGCTAGTTCTAATCCCCAAGATGAGTTTAATAACTTAATGGCCGCGGGGTCTAAAAAAACTTCAATATCTGTATCTAGTGGTACGTCAACAAAATCCAATTCTGATTGACTTCTATTTATTCCAAAAAACTCTGAGAATCGCATGTTATTTCCTTTTTTATATCAATTTATTTACCAAGTCATGAGTTTTACAATGTCAAAATTAAATGCAGTATGCTCTAATTTAAAATGTCACTTTGAGATATTACGCTCTGTTCTTTTAATTAAGCTTTTTATCCATGACATGCAAGTTTCTATCGCCCAGTCAGTCTGCTCCTCCGTCAGTATTATCATTTCTTCTATTCCAGGTCCATGCCCTAGCGGATTCCTAATTTTTGAAAAAAATGCCCTTAAAAAATCAGCCTCCCAACTTGAAATAAATTGTCCGTTTTTTTTGCTAACCAGATTATCAATGTAGTTCTGGGCTCCTTTTTCATTTCCATGTGTCCAGCCATTTTCATTCGAAATTATTTTTATTGTACTTTCCAATGATCTTGCCGCATAGAAAGCTGCATCTCTGCCGTTAGAGTCTCTTCTATCAATAGCCTCTTTAATATCAATATCTACATTTTTCCATCTTTCATCGGAAACCATAGCCCAAAAGGGTTTTTCTATAACCATTTCCGTAAGTTCATCTGATGATATCTGAATAAATCCATTGTGGTAATTCAAATTGACTCCAGCTTGAGAAAACCTAACGTTTAACTCATCCACGCAAGATTTAAATTTCTCATTAATAATGTCATTTGCTTTTCTCATTCCGTCAGCGAGATCTCCCTGCACAGTCATAGAGCTACGAAATCGTAAGGCGCTAGACTTTGCCAAAAGTATTCTTTTTGGTAACTCTGCATTAGTAATGTTTACTTCTTTCTCTCTTAATCTAAAAGCCAACTCAATAAAACTAATTCTATTTTTAATAAACTCATCAGGTGAAGTGCTACTATCGTAAGATTTTAATAAAAAGTCCTTGCAAACTTTATCATACGTCCAAAACCCAGAATTAGTACGCATAGAACCCATCACATTTGTTTGGTATGAATAGTATCTAGGAGATAACTCTTCTAAACCTAACTCCATGCATAACATATCATGAATAGATTTCCATTTTACCTTTGCAACGTTATCTTCTTTACCATCTACCCAATAAGGGATTAGTTGTTCATGTATTATTTTATAGCTTTGGGTTAATAATCTTGCTTCATCTTTTCCATAGCTATCCCAAAAATTCCTAGATAAATAGCGCCGTGTGAAAATATCATTTAGCATTCATTGAGCTCCCCCAGTTGCTTGTATTTTACAAAATATCATACCCCTCATTGAGCTACACACACTTTTGAACACGGCTTAACTGTGTTCCAATTTTTATCCCTCAATACGGATTGCGCGCAATGCTATCCCCGCCTCGCCTGCCCGCTTCTTGTGTCGCTTTTCATGCAGTTGCATGATGGCCTGCAAACCGCGCCAGCACTGGGGCGGCAGGAAGATCGTAAGGGCATTATAGGCATGCAAATTCATGCACCCTATGCATGCAAGCTCAAAAATGAGAAGCCCTCCAAGGAAAAAGCCGCAGAAAGCGAACAGAGAAGGGAATAAAAAAACCGCCCCTTAAGAAAGGAGCGGATGCTATTAATCAATGTAGACAATTATTATTCCCATAACTGTTCAACGTTCGGTATTCCGACGGTGGCGGTACCGGAATAGTTTCCGGGGGTATAGGTTGCCGGATCACATGCTCAATACTTTCCCGCGTTTTAAAGGTGCTGGAGCAGTCGATATTTTGGCACTGGTAGTAGGCCTCTTTGGTCTGTTCCGTCAGATAACGGCTGGTGCGGGTGTGTGCACCGCTACGGCAGAAAGGACAGCGCATCATGATTGTTCCTCCTCTGCCGCTTTGGCTTTTTTGCGTTCTGCGATTTCCACGCTGAGTTTTGTGAGTGCCGCCGGACTGTTAATCAGCCTCTGGTCGAGGCCACTGAAATCCGGACCGTACAACCCAATAGCCCCAAGAATAGGGTCGTCCTCTGTGCTCAGGGGGTAGCTACCAGCGCGCTCAACCAGTGCCTGCATAATTTCCTGCATAACGACACCGCGTGGGTCCCGGGCACACAAGTTATTGTTCTGGAACTGCGCTTCGTCATGGCCGAGACGCGATTGGGCATGGAGTCGCAAGGCAACCGCGCGGATCAGTAACGATGCCTCATCAAGTGCAACCTCCAGCATCATTTCGGAATAGGTGCGTAAAATCGTGCGATGTTTCTGGTCATAATGGCGGGCGGCGGCGCAGACCGATAGCATCGCCTCTTCCTGCTCATCTTCCAGTTCGCCCAACAGCCCGTCGTATTCATTCACCAGCTCGCGCTTGATGATGCGCTGGGTATGCAGGTCTTGCATCTCCGGCGTCAGAGCGCCTTTTGCTTTGCGGAACCGCTTACGCCAGCCCTTATCATCCATAACGGCCTGTTCTGCTGCGGCGTTTTTTTTATCGTGTGTGGTCGCAATAACCTGACGGATATCATTCAGCTCGGTTTTCTTTTTATAAAAGCCATTACATGCATCATCAAAGCCGGATTGTTGCTGCAAAAAACGGACAGACAGGGCGGCAAGCGGGGTCTTGGTGGTCATCGAAAAAACTCCAGTTCGTTATGTTGTGTGAACAGTGTCCGATAACCGGCACAACTGCTCAATCGAACACAGTTGTTACTCAGGCTACACAACTTGTCGTTTTTCAATGTGTTAGGTGACATTTTGCGGGAAAGGATTGCCCGCCAGAGAAGGGGCGTTTCGGTGAGTAGGCCTCTGCCTTTATCGATTTGAAGGGGTAACAGGGGTAACAGGGGTTACACAGGTTACAGTCATGATTTTAAAGAAAAAAACGTGTTACCCCAGCGGTGATTGCCGGGGTAACACCGGGTAACAGGGTGAAAAAACGCCGACGTTGTTACCCCTGTTACCCCAACCAAAACAAAAGGGGTAACAGATTTTCTCCAGTGATTACAATAGTGTAACCCCTGTTACCTCTGTTACCCTTTAACAATAAGACTCGCGTAAAGACTTAGCCTAAGACGTCACTGGTAAACACATACAGCTTCTTAACGCCCATCTCTGGCGGGCGGGTGGCCGTTTGCATTTTGCCGTCTTTGGCCGGAATCAGAAAACCGGCCTCCGCGCACAGCCTTGCCACTTTCCGCGCATCAAAACCCTTGCAGATTTCCTTCCAGCCGGACGGCATCACATAGAACGTCGTCATCGCCTCCACCTGCCGGGCATGGTTGCCTTTTTCCACTTTACGCCAGCCCACCATATTACCGGGGCGGTTCATCTCGTTATGCCAGTCAGCAAAACGGCTGAACTGCCCGGCCGTGAAGAAGGTACGCACCTGCTCCAGTGCGGCGATATCTTCCTGATTGGCGCTGTGGCCCCGGTCGGCCAGCCATGCCCGCATGCAGGTCTGGGTTGCCCGCAGCGCTTCGCCTTCCGGCCAACCGGTGATGCCGAGCTGGGTTGCCAACTCCCCGGCCATGGCAACCAGCGCAAAGCGGTTGATAGCCCGCCCGACCTGATTACCGGCATCCTCCGGCATCAGCAGATGGGTGTATTCCTTCATCATTGCCTTGGCTCTGGCCGCCATGCCGTTCAGGTCAGCGGTGAGGGCTTTCAGCCAGGCACGAAACGGCGTGCCGTAAACCAACGCGGTAGTGATTTCAAAATGCTCCGCCAGCGCTTTACCGCTGTCGAACCCGTGCAGGGTTTCAAACACGCCGTACTTGCCGGAGTCGCTCGGTATCTGAAGCATCCGCACCTCCATCCCGGCAAATGTGCGTTCGCCGGCACGGGCAGCATGTTCGGTTAACGACAGTTCCCCGGTCGAGAAGAACAACAGTCGCCACTGCTTGCGGGCGCGTAACTCGCCGTCGGTGCCTGCCCGCCCTTTGCCCTGTCCGTTTGCCAGCATATAGGCGATGTTTCCGGCCTCACGGCCGTCCACCTCCCGGATTTCATCAAGCATCATGGCTGCATCGTTACGGCGGCTGGCGGTGCCTTCCAGCGCATTACCGGTGGAGCGCCACGTGTGCCAGTAATCCGGGCCACCGCACACCGAGGTGGCCGCCTTCATGGTGGTGGTCTTGCCGTCGGTGGATTCGCCCTTGAGGTGATAACCACCGCCGTCCATCCCTACCAGACGCAGCAGCGGCGCGGCAAACGCCAGACTGACCGCAAAAGCCACGCGGGAGTTGCCGACGCAGTAGCGGCCAATCTGTTCCTGCCACTCGTCCAGCGTCCCGGCCACACGAAAATCTTTGCCCTGCACACTGGCGGTTTGCAGTATCACCGCCTCCGCATCTTCGCCGATCACCTCATCCTGCAATACATAGACATCGCCGTGCCAGCCGGTCTTGTTCACGCAGGTGACTTTGCGCTCCGGCTTGCACAGGGAGATATACTCCATCAGCCGGGCGCGGGCCTCGCCGGTGGTGCTGATGTACGACAGGCCGTTGACCAGCAAGATACGGCGCAGTTCTTCACCGCTGCCGCTCAACATCTCCATCGGCATCGCCCATTTGCGCGACTGGCCGTAGGTGTCCTCCCATTCCAGCAAACGGCCGAAGTTGCCGCCGTCGGCATCGCAGGTGATGGCCGTCACCCGCAACGGGTTGCTGATTTTAATGTTGCGGATTTCGGTGTCGCCGTCCGACTTTTGCACCTGTTTGTCGAACCACAGATATTCCTGCGTCAGCCGGAACCCCTGTGGCAACTTCACCGCCGATTTGCCCAGTTGCACCAGCTCCTCGTTGAATGCCTCTTTGGCGCGTGCCGGGCCGTTCTCCTGCATAAAGTCATTCCAGTCCGCCTTATGGCGGGTTGGCGGCAGGGTGATGCAGCCGTTGACGGCCTTAGCGGCTTTCTCCGCCCAGATTTTGCCGGTGTTCTCTTTGTCGTCGTAGAAATCGTTATCTCCTGCGATGACGATACGGGCTTGCGGCCAGCGGGCGTGTACCGCCTGTGCCACGTTCGGCAGGTTGCTGGCCGAGATGGCGGCCACCACCCAGCCAACGGCGAGCTGAGCGGCCGTCAGCGCGGTGGCGTAGCCTTCGGTGATAATCACCTGCGCCGGGGGGACTTCTGCGCCCGGCAGCTCACTGAGGGCGATAAATGCCCCTTTTTGAACCGTCCCCGGCAGTAAACGCTTATCGCCCAACGGGGAAATAAGCTGTGCGCCGGTCACTGCGCCGTGAATATCCGTCAATTCCAGCACCAGTGAACCGGGCTGGAAGTCCACACCGCCGCTTTTGCGGGCTGCGGTGGTCAACGGATGCGGCAGAGCCGGAAACCCTTTGCCGTTCAGATACTCACTCTGCCCGACAGCGCAGGAAGCCAGCCATTGCGCCACCGTATCCGCCATTGCCGGTGCGGGGTTGGCGGCTTCTTTTCTGGCGGGCTTGGGTAGTTGTTGCTGTACCTGACTCAGTTGCAGTACGTCGGCCACCTCATTGACGGCCTGCCCGACACTGATACCGTTAACCAGCGCCACCAAGTCCAGCCCGTCACCATGCGAGCAATGTGTACAAATCCAGCGGCCATCGCCGTTCTTGTCGTCCATGCGAAACGGCTTGATGCCACCGCACTTCGGGCAGGCGCCATGCTGACCGTGAGGCGGAACCGTCACGCCCAGCAGGGGGAATAGAGCTTCCCAGCGGCCGCGGGCCGCCTGTTTGGTCTGTTCTAATTTAGTCATTGCGCCCCCTTAATGCAGCGTCGGTGCCGGATGGCTGGACGTGACCGCCACGCCGCACAGCTCCGCCATAATGTTGCAGCCCTGCACCGTGAGCTGTGGTGCCGCCAGCAGGATATTCGGGGCCACCATCTCGCCAAGCAACGCACAGGCAATCTCCATGCCTTCGTCAATGCCGTGCATCTTCACGAACAGCGCTTCGATGTCGCTGGCAATCAGCCTCTGCAGGCTGTCCAGTGAGTGGGAAAGCGCCGCGCCCTGCACGGTACAGGCGGCGAGATAGGCTTCGGCAACCGCACGGCGAAACAGCGCGGTGCGCACTTCCAGTGGAATGCAGGAGGCAGAACCGTTATCGAGTGTCATGCGGCCACCTCCCCGTTAATCGCGGCGCACTGCGCCTGAACGAAGGCCAAATCTTCCGACAGGTAAGCCACCATGGCGGCCATTTCCTGCGTGGTGATACCGGTCGGGAACTGCGTCGACGTGGCCTGACCGGCGAACAGCATATCCAGCAGCGAACAGGCTTGCTTGGCGCGGTTTAATTTCTCAAAGGCGTCTTCGGTCATGCCGTAAGACAGGTACTGGCAGGATGGCGGCAACACGGTGCCCTGAGCTGATGATTGCCCATGTAATGAAGTCATGATTTTTGTCCGTCAGAATCGAAAATTAAGCGTGATTAACCGCGTTACAGGAAGCGGGAATAATGGGTGTCGTCGGGCTCCGGCGCAGGACGAACGGCCGTCCAATGGCGGCTACGCACCACTTTCACCGAGGGATGCAGACGTAACGGCGGCTGACTGCCGGACGACCGGGAGCTAAGGGTGCGTGGTGCATCGGCGATTTTGGTGTACACCTCAGCGAACCACGGCAGCGGCATAACGGTGACATTGCCGGATAACTCGTATTCAAAAATCACTTCATAGGCAAACTCAGGATTGAGCTGTGAAATAGCCTCACGGGCACGTTGCAGGTTCAGGATGCGAACTGTTCTGCCTTCCTGATGCTGGTAGCGCTCGCCATATTGCGGAAACTCACGCATGGCAGCCTCCCTGCGGCAGACGACCGGCGAACAAGAGTACGTAGTCACCGGCCAACTGGCGGCGGGCGCTGCGTTCGTCACCGGCGGTAATGCGCAACATCACCGGGCGGATTTTGCGCTGGGTGCGGTTGATTGCGGCAAAGATGTAGGTACACTTTGATGTAGCCATGGCGTTGCTCTCAATTTACGTTGATGGTCAGGCCTCAACAGGTACTGGTAATACTCGTTGGGGCCGCTTGGAAATCAGGTTCAATTTCATGTAAGGTACGTACCTTATGTGGTGTATTACAAACAAAGGTACGTACAATGTCAAGAGTTAAAGACCGCACCCCTAAAACGGGGGGTAAGTCTCCAACCTTCCAGATCCGCATCAATCCTGAATTGCGTGAACAGCTCGATCAGGAAGCTGCTAAGGATCAAACTACCCTCGCAAATTGGTTCAAAGAACTGGCAAGAAAAGAGCTTAAAAATAGAGGCATTGAGCCTAAAGGCTGACCTACCACAGAATGTATTTATTGCTGCGGCTGAATTGGCCGCATCAGCCATAATGGTTTTGTGCACTAATCCATTCTCTAACTTCCTCTGCTTTCCATGCCGTAATTTTGGGTGAAATTTTTACAGGCTTTGGGAATGTTCCTGCTGAAACTCTTCTCCAAAGTGTTGCGTGAGAAAAGGGTAGACAAGGCATAAGCGTTCTTTGTCTAACAAATCCTGTCTGCGGTATAAAACCGTAAACATTACAATTAGTTGTTTGCATGTTGATACCTGTGATGCCATGAGATAATGCGAGATTAAAACCCACGGCGTTGTAGTTCCAGCGAAAATGGAATTACATAAAATCAATGTTAATTCCAACGAAATAGAGTCAATTCCATCAAGTTGGCAGGAACCTTTTCTCCTATTAATTAATTGATTTATATAAGTTTTTATATTTATGGATAATCTTTGGGAGCTGTTGGGATACGCAGGGATGGTAATGGATGGTGAGGAGTTGGTTTTTAGGTGGTAAAACACCCACAGTTATGTTCTGTGGGTGTTAGTTTATTGATTTTAATCGTAAATTGTCTTTATGGCGGCTGATATTTTACTTCTAATTGAAGAGGCTCTTAATCCATCGCTGGAAATTCCATTTTTTTCGACAAAGTCATCAATTAGGTCTTTAACATGTTCAACACACACGGTGTTGTCTTTTTTTAGCCATTTTGATGGGTTAGATTTATTTTTTTCCTGCGCCAGTAAGCTTACGGTTATACCAATAATTTTATTTAGGCTAACAACTTCCTCTTCTTTTTTATACAGCCCTCTATTGTTGGCGACTAATTGTTTACCTAGGGATTCAGCTTCGCCGCCAATGAATTGAAGAAGTGGCCTTGTTTTGGAGTTCATTGCTAAATTAGTAATGGCAACTTTGCATCTATCAATAATTGCACTTGGCGTTGTTACATCATCCCGACAGTTAAACCCGACTGAGAATATAATATCAGATTTTACTTTCTCATCCATATCTATTGGGTGTGGATGTGGTTTGTATTCACCGTATTTTGTAACTCTCGGTATTTTCTCATTTTTAAATATCTCTTCTAAAGTCCTTTTTATTCTTACTCTTATGTGATTTATTATATCAAGATAATCATCACTTATGTCTTTTCTTCTTGCGTAAGGAGATACTCCGACTAAGCATTTAGAGAGTTCATCGATAGTAATAGAAGGTAAAGTTGCGAATCTTTCGAATTCAGTCATCCGCTGAAAACTTTTCATTTAATCAGAGTCCATATCTAATTTAATTAATTTATCTTGCCATAAAACTAATGCTTTTTTGCGTTCATCAAAATACTGATGTCTATTATAAATACCCTCAACACCTTTGATTCTGTGATTAAGACAGCGTTCTGCAACTATAGGATCAACGCCAAGCGAGGCGAGGTGTGTTCTGGCTGTGCGTCGAAAATCATGAATAGTAAAATTATCAATACCATGTAAGTGAGGTCGTAGCTTTGCAAGAGCAACCGGGAGGGTACTTTCTACAATATGGGGGATCATGCGATTCTGCATTTTCCTTGCGGGAAGAACCCATTCACTGTTGCATGACATAATCTTGAGTTCATTTAGCCATAATATGGCAAGCTCGGGAAGGGGAATATCAATATCATCACCATTTTTGGTGCCGGTTAGATGCCAAATGGCATTATCTAAGTTTATGCTTTCCCATCGAGCTGAGCATAGCTCCATTTTCCTACAACAGAGGAGTAAGAGTAGTTTAAAAGTTAGCTCATTTTGTCGGCCGAATCCCTTGGCTTTTTTCATTGCAGAGAATAATTGGGATAGTTCGTCATCAGTAAGGAATCTTTCACGCGATTTCTCTTGTCCGCCTGCATCGGCAAGTTCGAATGCGGCAGCCGGGTTTACCTCAAGAATATGCCTTTTAATACCATAATTAAAAATTCTTTTAGTCCAGCGTAGTACATCATTGGCTACGGTTGGGGCTCCACGCGCAACGATCTTTTGTAGCATTTCATCTATATGCCGTGGTTTGACTTCGTCGGCTTTAAGATTACCAATATGAGGATTGATATCTTTATCGATGCGGCGTCGAAGAATATCAGGATGTTTCCAGCGGCCAAGAATTTGCCGTTCAAAATACTCGGTCGCTAGTTCAGAGACCCGACGTGTGTTCTTATCAGCCTCGATTTTGGCGATAGCAGACGCTTTACGCTCTTTTTTCTCACCTGCCACGTCATACCCAAGGGCAACCCTTGCTGAAAGCATCCTGACTGTTTCACGCGCTTTAGCGAGAGAAAACTCGCCATAGGATCCGATCCACATGGCTCGTGCTTTTCCAGACAAGCTGTAACGGAAGCGCCATTTTGGTGTTGCGAAGCTTTCTCGGTAGCAAAGATAGAGACCATTACCATCAGCCCTGCCTTCGAAGCGTTCTCCTGCCTTTACCCAAGCTTTGATCTGTATATCTGTAAGTTTGCCCACGCTCAATGACTACCTTGTACCAAAAGTGTATGTACCATATCTATGGTTGGTACAGTCTATGGTACATCAAAATGATGAGATTTGAGTAGGTGGGATGGGATTGAATGAGATGAATAAAGCCCGTAACTAACGGGCTTTTATAGATATTTTATATTGCATGATACATGCTGATAAATTACTCGATATTCTGGATCTGCTCACGCATCTGCTCGATCAACACTTTCAGCTCGATGGCGGAAGTGGTGACGTCGGCATTGATGGACTTGGATGCCAGGGTATTAGATTCGCGGTTGAACTCCTGCATCATAAAGTCGAGGCGACGGCCCACGGCTTCTTTCTTCTTCAGGATGTTGTGCGTTTCTTTTACGTGGGCTTCCAGACGGTCCAACTCTTCGGCGACGTCAATACGCTGCGCCATCAACACCAGTTCCTGTTCCAAACGGGTGTTTTCCAGTTGTACCTGAGCTTCTTCCAGCTTGCTGACCAGACGCTCACGCTGCCATTGCAGAATGTTTGGCATCTGGGCACGTACCTTGATCACTTCGGCGCTAACGCCGTCCAGACGCTGTTCAATCAGCGCTTTCAGTGCGGTACCTTCGCTTTCGCGAGCAATGATGAAGTCATCCAGTGCACCGTCCAACGCCTGCATTAGCTGTGCGCTGATAGCGTCCAGATCCTGCTCCTGGGCAGACATCACCCCTGGCCAACGCAGTACGTCGATAGGATCAATTTCCCCTTCGTCGCTTTGCATTTTTACCCAGTTGGCAGCTTCAACCAGCTGCTTGGCCAGCTTTTCGTTCAGGATCATTGAGCTTTGCGCGCTTGGGTCCAGTTCGAAACGCAGGTTGCATTCCACTTTGCCGCGGGTCAGGCGGCCACGAATACGTTCGCGGATCACCGGCTCCAGGCTGCGGAATTGCTCTGGCAGGCGAATGTAGGTTTCTAGATAGCGTTGGTTCACGGAACGCAGCTCCCAAGCTGCGCTGCCCCACTCACCCTTGATTTCACGCCGGGCGTAGGCTGTCATGCTGCGGATCATTGATGCGTACCCGTAATAGGAAAAGATGAGGCGATTATAGCGTTGGACATGCGGGCAGGATAGGCATTACGTCACGAAGCCCGTATAATGCGCAGCCAATCGTTGATTAGAAGCCGGAGAGAGCCCATGCGTCCTGCAGGCAGAGCACCACAACAAGTTCGCCCACTGACACTGACCCGTCACTATACCAAACACGCGGAAGGTTCCGTGCTGGTTGAGTTTGGCGATACCAAAGTTTTGTGCACCGCCACGGTAGAAGAGGGCGTTCCGCGCTTCCTGAAAGGTCAGGGCCAGGGTTGGATCACCGCTGAATACGGCATGTTGCCGCGTTCTACCCACAGCCGTAACGCCCGCGAAGCCGCAAAAGGCAAGCAGGGTGGCCGCACGCTGGAAATCCAGCGCCTGATCGCCCGTTCGCTGCGTGCAGCGGTAGATCTGAAAAAACTCGGTGAGTTCACCATCACGCTCGACTGCGACGTCTTGCAGGCCGATGGTGGCACCCGTACCGCGTCTATTTCCGGTGCCTGTGTTGCGTTGGCCGATGCGTTGAATGCGCTGGTGGCCAACGGCAAGCTGAAAGCCAACCCGATGAAAGGCCTGGTCGCCGCAGTTTCTGTTGGTATCGTTAACGGCGAAGCGCTGTGCGATTTGGAGTATGTCGAAGACTCCGCAGCAGAAACCGATATGAACGTGGTGATGATGGAAGATGGCCGCATGATCGAGGTGCAGGGCACCGCCGAGGGCGAGCCGTTCAGCCACGAGGAGTTATTGGCGCTGTTGGCGCTGGCTCGAGGGGGTATCGATACCATCTTCCAGGCGCAGAAAGCGGCGCTGGCAGACTAATTATTAAGGCGACTCAAGGGTCGCCTTTTTTACGCTCGGCGATCGGGCGGCAGTATTAACAGATCTAACCGACCAGACGAGGAGAAGCAGCAATGAAAGCCTATCAGCGCCAGTTTATCGAGTTCGCGCTTAACAAGCAGGTATTGAAATTCGGCGAGTTCACCCTGAAATCCGGCCGCACCAGCCCGTATTTCTTTAATGCCGGCCTGTTTAATACCGGGCGTGATCTCGCGCTGTTAGGGCGTTTCTATGCCGAAGCGCTGGTGGATTCCGGTATCGAATTCGACCTGCTGTTTGGCCCAGCCTACAAAGGGATCCCGATCGCGACCACCACGGCCGTCGCGTTGGCAGAGCACCATGAGCGCGATGTGCCGTACTGCTTTAACCGTAAAGAAGCCAAGACCCATGGTGAGGGGGGCACGCTGGTAGGCAGCCCGCTGCAAGGCCGAGTGATGTTGGTGGACGACGTTATCACTGCAGGTACAGCGATCCGTGAATCAATGGAAATCATTGGCGCTGGCGGCGCGCGGCTTGCCGGGGTGCTGATTTCCCTCGATCGTCAGGAGCGCGGCCGTGCGGATATTTCGGCCATTCAGGAAGTTGAGCGTGACTATCACTGCAAGGTGATTTCCATCGTGACGCTGAAGGATTTGATTGTTTATCTGGAAGAGAAACCGGAAATGGCGGATCACCTGGCGGCGGTTCGCGCTTATCGCGAGCAGTACGGGGTTTAACGCGGGATTTACTATGCCGGGCGCACCAAAACGCACCCGGCATAGGGTTTATTGCAGCTGTGCCGCCAACAGTGGCCAGCGGCCATCAAATTCTTGCGTTGGGCGGTAGCGGAATTCGGAGCGTACGTAGCGTGACAGCATGCCTTCACAGAACGCCAGTAACTGGCTGGCCAGCAGCGTTTCATCCACGATAAAGCCTTTTCCTTCCCGCAGTTTGCGTTCTTTCAACACCTGACGCAGTTGCGCCTCGATGCGTTCAAACAGCTGGTTGATTCGCCCCTGCAGTCGATCTTGCTCAAACATTAATGCATGGCCGGTCATGATACGCGTCAGGCCCGGGTTGCGTTCGGCAAACCCCAGCACCAGTAACAGAATCAATCGCAGGCGGTTAAATGTCTCTTTCTCATCCTGCAGGATTAGGTTGATGCGCGTGATCAGGCTGTCTTCAATAAACTCGATCAGGCTGTCGAACATCCGTGTCTTGCTGGGAAAGTGCCGGTACAGTGCAGCTTCGGAGACTCCGACGTTAGCGGCAAGTTTAGCGGTGGTAATACGCTGGCTGCCGTCGCTGGATTCCAGCATCTGAGCTAATGCCTGCAGTATTTCCTCGCGCCGGTTCCTTTTGATTTTTTCTTTTTCTGCCATGTCTGATTAGACCCTTGCTAAAACTGCTTAGACTTTCGAAAACCCGGGCACCGGCCGCTGCAGAGATATCTCTGTGCGGCTTATGTGATAGCTTTTTTACGATGCTGGGGTCAGCGGCCTTAACGACCTGTATTCTCCGCGCGTCCTGGCCTGCGCTGAAATCGTAGCCGGCCAAACCTTGCCGTAGAGCTGTCCTTCTCTCCGGGGTGGCAAGATTTCAGGTGACGTTTCCCTGTCGGCAATCGGGTATCGCTTAGTGGCGGCCGGAGTGACCGAAACCACCGGCACCACGTTCGCTGCTGTCGAACTCTTCAACCAGATTGAACTCAGCTTGTACCACCGGCACAAATACCATCTGTGCGATACGTTCACCGGGTTCAATAGTGAAGGATTTTTGACCGCGGTTCCAGACGGAAACCATCAGTTGACCCTGATAATCGGAATCGATCAGGCCGACCAGGTTGCCCAGTACGACGCCGTGTTTATGGCCCAGACCGGAACGTGGCAAGATTACTGCCGCAATATCGGTATCGGCGATGTGAATAGCCAGGCCGGTAGGCAGCAGCGTAGTTTCACCCGGAGCCAGCTCAACGGCGCTGTCCAGACAGGCGCGCAGATCCAGGCCGGCAGAGCCTGGGGTGGCGTAGGTCGGTAATGGGAAATCCTGTCCGATACGTGGGTCGAGGATTTTAACGTCGATTTTTTTCTTCATAACGGCTGACTATCTCGTCTATTAAACGTTGGCCAAGGAGTGCCTTGTCGCTCAGCGCCAGGCGCTTTTCTCCATCCTGCCAAAAAAGGTGCAAGGCATTGGTGTCACTGTTAAACCCATGCTCTGCAAGCGATACATCATTAGCGCAAATTAAATCCAGTTTCTTACGCGCCAGTTTTTGTCGCGCGTATTCTTCCACATTCTGGGTTTCGGCGGCAAACCCCACGACAAAGGGACGATTTTTGGTCATTGCGGCAACGCCGGCAACGATATCGGGGTTTTTTACCATTTTGAGGATGATTTCATCACCCTGTTTTTTAATTTTTTCATCGGAAATCTGCTCGGCACGGTAGTCGGCCACGGCAGCACAGGAAATAAAAATATTCTGCGCCGCAGCGCGTTGCTGCACCGCCTGTTCCATTTCCAACGCGCTGACGACGTCAACCCGGGTGACCCAGGGGGGCGTTGGCTGGTTGACTGGCCCCGCGATCAACGTGACCTGTGCACCCCGTGCGGCGGCGGCACGGGCGATGGCAAAGCCCATTTTACCGGAGCTGTGGTTGCTAATGAAACGCACCGGATCCAAGGCTTCGCGCGTCGGGCCGGCGGTGAGCATAATCTTTAAATGTTGCAGATCTTGTGGCGTAGAGAAATGGCTGTTCGCCAGTTCGACAATTTCCAGCGGATCGAGCATGCGCCCCGGGCCGATGTCACCACAGGCCTGACTACCGCTGTCTGGTCCCCACAGCAGCATACCGCGTGCCTGCAGAGTGCGCAGGTTGGCCTGAGTCGCGACGGCGTGGTACATCTGTTGGTTCATGGCGGGCGCGGCGGCGATCGGTGCCGCCGTGGCCAGGCAAAGGGTAGTCAGCAGATCGTTGGCCATGCCGGCTGCGACGCGTGCCAGCAGATCGGCGGTAGCCGGAGCCAGGATCACCAAGTCTGCCCATTTACCGAGTTCGATATGGCCCATCGCCGCTTCGGCGGCGGGATCCAGCAGATCGTCTGAGACCGGATAACCGGAGACGGCCTGCAGAGTCAGCGGCGTGATAAAGGCTTTCGCCGCGTTGGTCATTACCACACGCACTTCCGCGCCTCTGTCACGCAGGCGGCGTACCAGTTCCGGGCATTTGTAAGCGGCGATGCCGCCACTGATGCCAAGCACAATATGTTTGCCGGAAAGTCCCGTCATCATGATTGTCCGATTGAATCCGAAAGATGTGCCATTTTAGCATAACCGCCAGACAGGTGAGCGATTCTGCTGAGTCTGCAGTGCGTTACATTGTGCTTTGCGCAGTACTTCGCAATGTTATCAAACACCTGTCGTTGGCCTCTCCGCTGCGTGGCATGCTGTGGCGTTTTCAGGGGGGCGATGATGAGCAGTCAGGTAATCACCTTGTGGCCGGATATGCTGGCACCACGGGAAAAGTTATTGCGTTATGGTGCGCCGGCGCTGTCTGATGCGGAGCTGCTGGCCATTTTTCTGCGCACCGGTTTTCCCGGTGTACATGTCATGCAACTGGCTGAGCAACTGTTGGAGCAGTTTGGCTCGCTGTATCACCTGATGTCGGCGGATCATTCAGTTTTTTGCAGCCACAAAGGGCTGGGTAATGCCAGCTATGCGCAACTGCAGGCGATTTCCGAGTTGGCGTTCCGCTTCTTTTCCAGCCATCTGGCGCAGGAAAATGCCATGCTTAACCCGAGGATGACCCAGCATTATTTGCAAAGTTTGCTGGCACATCATGAGCGAGAAGTGTTTTTGGTATTGTTTTTAGACAATCAGCACCGTGTTATTCGCCATCAGGAGATGTTTGCTGGTACCATCAGCAGCGTTGTCGTATACCCGAGAGAAATTGTGCGCGAAGCGTTGAAGGCTAATGCGGCCGCCATTATTCTGGCGCATAATCACCCCTCGGGTATGGCTGAACCCAGTCATGCCGATCGTTTGATAACCGAGCAAGTGGTTAATGCCTGCCTGTTATTGGAAATCCGAGTGCTCGATCATTTGGTGATAGGTCGGGGTGAATGTGTCTCTTTTGCCGAGCGCGGATGGCTTTAAGCGATTTTTTCGCGATCCTTATGGGATCTTTAGCTGTTCGGGACTTGAGCACTTACGCTTCAGAGCGTATACTACGCCACCTTTGAGAATCTTGGGTTTGGCGTAAGAGCCTATCTCAGCAGGTTTCTAACCTGATGTGTGGTTTCTAACCTGATGACGAGAGTCTCCTCAGTATGAAGTTTGCTGAGATGGGCTCTAAAAGCCTGACGAGGCGGCCATACTCTATACGAAGCTCGAGCTGATTTGATTTTTGGAGAATAGACATGTCACGAGTCTGCCAAGTTACTGGCAAGCGCCCGGTGAGCGGTAACAACCGTTCCCACGCAATGAACGCGACCAAACGCCGTTTTCTGCCGAACCTGCACTCACACCGTTTTTGGGTTGAGGCTGAGAAGCGCTTTGTAACGCTGCGTGTATCTGCTAAAGGTATGCGTGTTATCGATAAGAAGGGTATTGAGACGGTCTTGGCCGATCTGCGTACCCGTGGTGAGAAGTATTAAGGAACTGCATCATGGCTAAAGGTGTTCGCGAGAAGATCAAGCTGGTTTCTTCTGCTGGTACTGGTCACTTCTATACCACCACGAAGAACAAGCGTACTAAGCCGGAAAAATTGGAACTGAAGAAATTCGATCCAGTTGTCCGCCAGCACGTGATCTACAAAGAAGCTAAAATTAAATAATTTTAGTGGATTAATAAAAACCCGGCCTCGGCCGGGTTTTTTGCGTTATAAGAGTAGAAAACCGACAGGAGAGCGCCAGATGCCTGAATTACCAGAAGTTGAGACCAGCCGCCGCGGTATTGAACCTTACCTTGTCGGCCATAGCATTCAATATGCCGTGGTACGCAATGCGCGTCTGCGCTGGCCGGTTTCCGAGCAAATTCTGGCGTTGAGCGACCAGCCGGTACTCAGCGTGCAACGGCGCGCCAAGTATTTGCTGATTGAACTGGCGAGCGGCTGGATTATCGTTCACCTGGGGATGTCAGGCAGCCTGCGGATGTTGGCCGAAGAGACCGAGGCCGGTAAACACGACCACGTCGATCTGGTGATCAGCAACGGTATGACGCTGCGTTACACCGATCCGCGCCGCTTTGGCGCCTGGTTATGGTGTGACGATCTGGCGACCAGTAACGTGCTGGCCCACCTTGGGCCGGAACCACTGAGTGACGCTTTTACCGGTGCCTACCTGTACGAAAAATCGCGTAACAAGCGCACGCTGATCAAACCCTGGCTGATGGATAACAAGCTGGTGGTGGGGGTGGGCAATATCTACGCCAGTGAATCGCTGTTTACCGCCAGGATCCTGCCTGACCGTCCTGCGGGTTCGCTGAGTAAAGTGGAAGCTGAAGTGTTGGTGGAAACCATTAAGGCGGTATTGCTGCGCTCTATTGAGCAAGGCGGCACCACGCTGCGTGATTTCCTGCAATCGGACGGCAAGCCGGGGTATTTCGCGCAGGAACTGCAGGTGTATGGCCGGGCGGGCGAACCTTGCCGCGCATGTGGCACGCCGATTGAATCCGCCAAGCACGGGCAGCGCAGCACTTTCTTTTGCCGACGCTGCCAGCGCTGATTATTGCGCGGCGAGTTTTTCGAACAGGGCCTGGGTGACCACCGCCGGCAGGAAAGGGGCGATGTCACCACCATGGCGCGCCACTTCTTTCACCAGCGAGGAAGAGATAAACGACCACTCTTCGGAAGGCATCAGGAACACGCTTTCCAGCGTCGGCATCAAATGGCGATTCATGTTGGCCAACTGCAGCTCATATTCAAAATCAGATACCGCACGCAGACCGCGAACCAGAATATTGGCATTCTGATGGGCTGCAAAATGCGCCATCAGTTCACTGAACCCCAGCACTTCTACATTATCCAGATGCGATGTCACCTGGCTGGCTAAAGCTACGCGCTCTTCCAGTGTGAACAGCGGTTTTTTACTCGGGCTGGCGGCTATCGCCAAAATAACGTGATCGAACATCAGTGACGCACGGGTTACCAAATCCAGGTGGCCGTTGGTCATGGGATCGAAAGTACCGGGATAGATGGCTTTACGGGTCATGATTCACTTCTCTGAATAGTTGCGGCCCAATGCCCAGAGTGCGGCATATTTATTGAAGGTATATTGCGCGTTGACCACCGCTAACAGCAACCCCTGTTTGCCGTCCAGGAAGCCGGCACGCAGCAACCAGGTTTTGCAGAAGGCACCGAGGGTATGGGTCAGAATCGAGAGATAGCCGCAGCGCTTACCGGCCTGATGGCGTTGATTGGCCCATTCCTCGGCATAACGCAGCTGTTTACGCTGGAAGGCAAAAAAGTCGCGGCAGGTCAGGTGCAGTAGATCGCCGCTAAGAGGCACCACTTTCGCCCCGTTGATCGTGAGCGACTCGTGCACCAGATTGTCGTTATAGCGATAGCGCTGGTTGGCGTACAGCCGATTGACTCGGTCAGGATACCAGCCGCTGTGACGCATAAAACGCCCGAGGAACAGATTGCGGCGCGCGCAGCTGTAGACTTGATTATCGTCCGGAGCGGCCAGCGTTTGTTCAATTGATTGGCGCAGTTCTGGTGTAACGCGTTCGTCGGCGTCGATCATCAGAATATAGTCGTGGCTGGCGTAACTTTGCGCCAGTTGGCGTTGTTTGCCAAATCCCTGCCAGTCGACATGGGTGAATACTTTGGCGCCCAGACTTTCGGCTACGGCGACGCTGTCATCCTGGCTGCCTGAATCCAGCATGACGATTTCGTCTGCCCAGGCTACGGAGCGCAGGCAGTCCGGCAGCAGCCCGGCTTCGTTCTTGGCGATAATCACCACCGACAGGCTTTTGCGGGCGCTCATTTAATGGCTCCGAGGTGGCAGGTGCGGTTCTAACAGTTGCAGCAGGCGCTGCAGCGCTCCCTGATTTTGATACAGCACTTCTACCGCGTGGCGGCCGTAATAGCGGCGATAGTCTTCGTCGGTGAGCAACGTAGCCACTTCCTTGACCAACGACTCCTCGTCGGTCACGGTGATCAACCCTTCGGCCTGCGACAGCTTGGCGCAGATATCCTTGAAGTTGAAGGTATGCGGTCCCATCAGTACCGGGATGGCGTGTGCAGCGGCTTCCAGCGGGTTATGTCCACCGCGTTCCACCAGACTGCCGCCAACAAAGGCCAGATCGGCAATGCCATACAGCAGCATCAGTTCGCCCATGGTATCGCCGATCACCACCTGGGTGCTGCCGGAAGGGATTTCACCGTTGCTGCGCAGGGTGTAGCTGAAGCCGGCTTTTTGCACCAACTCTTTAGCGGTAGGGAAGCGTTCAGGGTGACGTGGTACCAGGATCAGCAGCAGGTCAGGGTGTTTTTCCAGCAGTTTGCGGTGCGCGGCCAGTAGAATGCTTTCTTCACCTTCGTGGGTGCTGGTGGCGATCCACACTGGACGACGCGGCGCCCATTGGCGGCGTAACGTGATGGCGCGTGCAGCCAGCTCTGGCGTAACGGAAATATCGAATTTCAGACTGCCGGTCACCGTCAGCTGTGAGCGCTTTAGGCCAAGTTCGACAAAACGTTCGCCGTCTTCCTGGTTTTGCGCGGCGATCAGGGTAATGCGGCGCAGCATATCGCGGACAAAACCGCCGATTTTTTTGTAGCCGGCGGCAGAACGGGCGGAAAGTCGGGCGTTGGCAATCACCAGAGGGATCTGTCGCTGGTGCAGGGCGTTAATCAGATTGGGCCACAGCTCGGTTTCCATGATGATGACCAGCTTGGGATTCACCTGATCCAGAAAGCGGCGCATGGAGCCAGGCAGATCGTAAGGCAGATAAACATGATGAACGTCTTTACCGAAGGCGGACTGCACGCGTTCTGAACCAGTCGGCGTCATGGTGGTCACAGTAATCGGTAAATAGGGGTAACGGTGGCGCAGTGCGCGGACCAACGGGATGGCGGCCAGCGTTTCACCCACGGAGACGGAATGCAGCATGATGCCGCCCGGCACGACTTTTCCGGCGCAGAAGCCATAGCGTTCTGCCCAGCGTTTACGGTAGGCTGGAGCTTTGCGGCTGCGCAACAGTAAGCGGAGCCAGATCAGGGGTTGGATGAGGTAGAGTAGTACCTGATATAAACGCAGCAACATTCTATCAATTTCATTTATATGGGTTATTCAGAATAGTACCATAACTGGAAGGGAAAGGCGCTAATTTGGTAACCTTGGGTGTCAGTTTCAGACAACAGGCGAGAGATTTCGCTGATAGGCTTGGAATGAAGAATATTTTAATTATTCGCCGTGACAATATTGGCGATCTTGTTTGTACCACTCCGCTGATCGAAGGGGTGAAAATTGCCTATCCGGATGCCAAACTTTATCTGTTAATCAATAAAGTCAGTCAGGATGTTGTTAAAAATAACCCGCACCTCGAAAAGGTTTTCGTCTATAAAAAGGCAAAGCACAAGGCGAAAAATGAAACCACGCTGGGGGTATATTTCGAGCGTCTGATGATTTTCCTTAAGCTGCGCAAAATAAAGTTTGATGCGGCGATCCTGGCCAACCCGGTTCCCTGCAAGTACAGCCTGCGCTTGGCGAAAATGGCGGGGATCGACAATATTATTGGCGCAGACTTGGGAACGCCTGATATTCATCATCCTTTTCGTAAGGAAAATTTCAGCGGCAAGCATCAGGTAGAGCATACCTACAGCTACCTTTCGGCCATTACCGAACAGCGTATACCGATCCCTCCGGTGCGGGTGTATCTGACGGCAGAAGAGCGCCAGCTGGCGGCGCAGCGTTTGCAAAAGTGCTTACCACCGGTCGAGCGAGTTTGTGCTGTTCATATCAGCAGTCGCAGCCCCAAACGGCGATGGCCGATCGAGCGCTATGCCGAAATTATCAATCGTTTACTCGCCGATAAGAACACGGCGGTGCTGATTTTCTGGTCGCCGCAGGGCACGCTAACGCCGGATGATATTGGCGATCAGAAACGCGCAGAGCAGTTATTGGCGCTTTGTCAGAACGAGCGTGTGGCGCTGTACCCAACGGCGTCGGTGCGTGAATTACTTGCCGGTTTTGATTTATGCGACAGAGTGTTGTGCAGCGACGGCGGCCAGATGCATTTGGCCGCGGCGCTGAATAAAGACATGGTGGTATTCTTTGGGGATACTGATAAAGAATCCTGGCATCCATGGTCTGGACGTTATCACATTCTGCAAACCGAATCGGGTGACTGTATTGATGTGCCCATCGACGATGTCTGGCAGAAAATTCAGGCATTCAATTAATTAAATATAAGGCAGGGTTCCCTGCCTTATTTATTTTTTGAGTGCCAAATACTGCTGACAAATAGGATTTAGCCCATAGCTCAGCAGCTGTTGGTGATTAATCTCCGGGGGGGTGGCATAAATTTCCGCCATTTTTTCCGCCAGTGACTTTTCATTAAGTTTCGCCAGCGCGTTATCCATTCCGGCTTTTTCCAGAATTTCCGTCGGCCCACCTGGGCAGCGAGTGCTGACTACCGGAGTGCCGCAGAGCAGCGCCTCCACCAACACGTTGCCAAAGCCTTCGCTGTCGGAGCTAAGTACCAGCAGAGATGCGTGCCGAATAAACGGATAAGGATTGGCCTGGAAGCCGAGGAACAACACGCGGTCTGCTATCCCCAACTGGCTTGCCAGCTGTTTCACTTCTCCTACGTTGGCTTCGCTGCCGGTGCCAATCAGCGCCAGTGGAGCCTGTATGCCCGATTGCGCATAGGCTTTCAGCAGGCGATCGTGCCGTTTGTGTGGATGAAAGCGCCCGACGTGCACCAGATAATCTTTACCTGCCAGCTCACAGGGTTCCGCCGCCTGCTGTTCGATGGCGGCAATATCAAACGGGTTGTTAATTACCGCCAGCCGATTTGGGATGATCGGCAGGTTCTGCTGTAAATCGTCTCCCACGGCTTTTGATACGGCAACGATATTTCTGCCTTGATAAACCGAGGCGATTTTCCGCTGTTTCAGCCAGCGATCAAGCCCCTTTCGATGGCCCAGATAGGAGGTCGACAGGATGCCGTGAATGCAAAACCACAGGCGGTCTGAAGAAAGCAACTGACTGCGGCTGACAATGCGATCGGTTTTATGCAGGTTGGAGAACACCAAATCATAGGTACCCTGTTGGCGTTCATTGTCGGCGATAGCCCGATCCAGCGCGGCGGCGCGGCGAGACAGTTCGGTCAGTTTACGCCATGGCGAGCGGCTGCTGTCCGCCACCACCTGATAGTGAATGCCTGAGGGGATCGGGTAGTTACAGACTTCGCGCAATGAAATCAGGCTGACGTCATGGCCCATTTGCTGCATACCCTGGCACAGGGTCAGCACCACTTTTTCTGCGCCTCCGCCTGGCAGGCCGTCGATAATCATCAGAATACGCATAGTTAATCCAGCAGCCGGTTATAAAGGGAGATCAACTGTTCCGACAGGTGTGCCGGGGTAGCCGACATAATACGCAATCTTGCTGCTTCGCCCATGGCGGAGCCCAAAGCCTGGCGCGGTAGCGCGGTGATCGCTGCGATCAGCGCGGGGACATCAAGGGCATCGGTCACGAAGCCATTTTCCCCCTGGGTGATAAATTCCGAGCCGCCGCAGGTGGTGCTGGTAATGACCGGCAGTCCGCAGGACATCGCTTCCAGGATAACGTTGGGAAACGGATCGTACAGTGTGGGCAGCAATAGGGCGTCGGCAGCCTGATAGAACGGCAGCGTTTGTTTTTGCACGCCCATAAACCGTAGCCGGTCGCTGCAACCCAGCGACTGGGCCAGCGCCTGATAACGTTTTTCAGCCTTATCCTTGCCCACCACCAACAGATAGCTATCGGTCGCTGCAACGGCACGGATGGCAGCGGCCAACCCTTTGCGCTCAAAACCAGAACCGACAAAAATCAGGCAGTGCGCCTGCTGCGGGATCTGGTATTGCTGACGTAGTTGCTGACGCAGTTCGGCATTGGCGGGCAGGAACTTTTGATTATCAATGGCGTTGTAGATCACCGTGATTTTATCGGCCGGTACTCCGAAGTCATCGATGATTTCCTGTTTGATCATTTCTGCATTGCAGATGACGGCTTTCAGCTCTGGCGCGGCGTACATCGCCCGTTCCGCACACATCACGTAACGGTGGTAGCGGTTGGAGAACAGCCACTTGCGACGCCATTCCGGTAGCAGGCGCGCCCGCTGCAGTAACCAGCGGCGATGGACGCCATCACCGGCACGGTAAATATCACAGCCGGGAATGCGCTCATGGCTCTGCACCAGATCGAAGTTTTCTTTCTGCCATAATGCTCTGGCTGCCTCGGCAAAGCCGCGTTCACGGCTGATGCGACCGAATTTTAGCGGATTACACAGGTGGATATGCCAGTTTGGATTGGCGTCACCCTGCCATTCGCGGGTGATAACGTTCAGATCGAGGTCCTGCTGTTCCAGCGCCTCAAGGGCGCGTGAGACGAAACGCTCAGCTCCACCGTCCGGGCGGTACTTTTGGCGAACGATCGCCAAACGAAATGCTTTCATGCCAGCGTGCTCCGCGCGGCTGTAATCACCGCGTCTGTAGGAATAAGGTCCAGATAACGTTCATCGGTGCCGGTATTGATGGCGTCAGGATCGGGTAAGTCGCCGTAGTCTCCGGCCCATATCACGTTGCCAATCACCTGCCAGGGGCGCCAGAACACCAGCTTGGAAGGGCCAAACAGAGCGATGCAGGGGGTCTGCAGCGCAGCGGCCATGTGCATGGGTACCGAATCTACACCGATAAACAGTTTAGCGTGGTCGATCAGGGCGGCCAGTTGTCGCAGTGTCAGTTGGCCGGCCAATGAAACTACGTCCTGCGGCGGACAGAGCGCCAGAATGCGCTCCACCATTTCACGTTCTTTTGCGTCCGGCCCGGAAGTGATCACCAACTGGTGGCCATCGGCCTGCAGTGCGCTGATGGTGGCCGCCATTTTTTCTTCGCTCCAGCATTTGAAGAACCAGCGGGAGGTGGGTTGTACCACAATAAAATCGCCGGTAATGCTTTGCTGCTGCAACAATTGTTCGCAGGCCTGCCAGTCCTGCTGCGAGTAGCTCATGGTCACCTGCTGGCTGAGGGCTGGCAGGCCGAGAGGTTGCAACAGCGACAGATTCTGTTCAACCGTATGCAACCGGGCGTGATCGCTCACCGGCACCAACTGCGTATGACAATAGCGCCATAAGAAACCCTGCCGTTTGGGAAAATCGAAACCCAGACGAATACGCGCGCCGGTCAGCTTGGCGAGGAGGGCACTGCGCCACTGATCGGCAAGATTGACCACCAGATCGTAACTTTGTGCTTTGAGCTGGCGGATCAGGTTAAGCTCATGGCGCAGGTGCGCTTTCGTCCCCTGCTTTTTCCACTGACGATCGATAACAAAGATATTCGACAGCGCCGGGTGGCTGGCCAGCATCTCCTGGGTTTCTTTATACAACAGTACGTCGATCTGCGCCTGCGGGTAGTTTTGCTGCAGGGTATTGATGACCGGTGTGATCAGCAACATATCGCCATGATGGCGAAGTTTAACGATCAAAATACGCTGTATCGAGGGATCAGGAGCTAGGGCTGGCGCGTCGTTCATCATGAGTCGCTTTCTGGGAAACCAATCTTTGATTCTAAATGACCCGATCGCATGTGGCTACTGTTGCTCGGTTTTCTTGCGGTGAAGTGAAAAAATAGTCTGGGGGAGTGACAAAAGGCCTTCAACGTTGTCCAAACCAGGCAGCAAAGTCGTTTGCCCTGGCGAAACGCCCTGCGTAACATAATGCATTCTATTGATATCAGGCTCGATATTTATGACTAAACCGGCGTTTCTCATCACCATTGATACCGAAGGCGATAATTTGTGGCAAAACCACGATCGCATTTCGACCGAAAACACGCGCTTTTTGCCGCGCTTTCAGACGCTGTGTGAGAAATATGGCTTTAAGCCGGTGTATCTCACCAACTATGAAATGGCGGTGGATGCAGAATATGTCGAGTTTGCCCGTGATGTGATAGCCCGTGGCTGCGGGGAGGTGGGGATGCACCTGCATGCCTGGAACAGCCCACCGCTGACGCCATTAACCGACGACGACTGGCGCCATAAGCCCTATCTGATCGAATACCCGGTCGATCAAATTCGCGCCAAGGTCGATCATATGACCAAATTGCTGGAAGACAGCTTCCAGACCAAGATGCTCAGCCATCGCGCCGGGCGCTGGGCGTTTAATGAATATTATGCGGCCTTGCTACTGGAATATGGTTATCAGGTGGATTGTTCGGTGACGCCGCGCGTTAACTGGCAATACTCACCGGGCAACCCGCAGGGCAACGGCGGCACCGACTATCGCCACTTCCCATCGCAGGCCTATTTTATCGATCCGGAAAATATCGCCAGGGCGGGCTCCTCATCGCTACTGGAAGTGCCTATGAGTATCCAGTATAAGCATTCGGCGCTGATGAATACGCTAAAGCAGGGTTACGATAGCCTGCGTGGCAAACGGCGCTCACCGTCGGTCAACTGGCTGCGGCCAAGCGGCGGCAATCTGGAAAAAATGAAGTTGGTGGCTGAGCGCTGTCTGGCTCAGGGCCATGACTACGTTGAATTTATGCTGCACTCGTCCGAGTTTATGCCCGGCGGTAGCCCGACCTTTAAAACGCAGCAGGATATCGAAGTGTTATATCGTGATTTGGAGCAGCTTTTTGCCTGGCTGCAGCAGCGCACGGTGGGCATGACGCTGGCCGAGTATTATCAGAATAAGAGTCTCTCTGAGTAGCGCTATGAAAATCAAAAAACTGAAGTATGCCCATTGGTTTTTGACTGTTTACAATTTGCTTTTCGGTAATATCAAACCAAAATCGACGCTGCGGCCCGATCATGAATTCAAGCGTATCGTGGTGTATTCTACGACGGCATTGGGTGATTTTATGTTCAACACCCCCGCAATGAGAGCCGTGCGACGGCGTTATCCTGATGCTCATATCACTTTGGTAGCCGGCACGATAAATTATGGCATGGTTAAAGATTACGCCTGCTTTGATGACGTGATTTTCTGGGATAATAAATTCAGAGAAATGCGCCAGGCCGTAGTCGAGATCAAAAAAAGAAAGCCTGAACTGGCTGTCATCTTACATGCGCATCTGCCTTACGACATTATTAGTGCAGCGCTTGCCGGTTGTCAGTATATCCTCCGTGACAATTATCTGACTCTGCCAAAAGGTATAGATTCCTGGGTGCACAACTGCTCACTGAATTTCACCGGGCATCTGATACAACGCAAACTGGATCTGATGAAATTCATTGGTGGGGATACCACCGATGTGGAGATGGAGATCCCTTGCCAATTCGAAAAGTTGCCCCGGCGGCCTGGGCATATCCGGATAGGGTTCAATATGGGGGCTTCCAGCCCTGAACGTTGCTGGCCGGTTGCTTATTTCTCTGAATTAGCCACCAGGCTAATTAGCCAGCATAAGAATGTTGAAGTGGTGGTTATCGGTTCTCCGGCGGATAGTCTGCTGGAAAGTCAGTTTATGGCGGGTGTGGAGCCGGAAGCACAGCCTCAAATTACCAGCTTTGTGGGGAAAACTTCTTTACCGCAACTGCTTGGGGTGATTGATTCTCTGGATGTGTTAGTGACGGGGGATACGGGCCCATTACATCTGGCCGTCGCGCTAAAGGTGCCTACGCTCAGTCTGTTTGTAACGGCCAAGCCGCGGTTTACTGGTCCCTATCAAAATCGAGAGCTGCACCAGGTGATCGATCTTTCAGATGACTATGACGGCTCCACTGACACGCCGTTGGCAATCATTCCCGTCACACGTGTTTATGCCATGCTGGAAAATATGGGTATAATTTCGGCTTCGCAATGACCCTGTGTAAATATCGATAAGGTCTGAATGAACATTATCATAACCGGCTACTCCCTCGGTGGTTACGGTGGAATGGAAACCGTATGCAAAAGGTTGGTGAAGCTTATTGCTGAAAACCAACCCGAGACGAACGTGAAATTCATCTTCTTCAATGAAAGAAAAGAGGTGAACGAGGACTGGTATGCGGGGATGGATGTCGTAACGGTTTCCTCTTCTGTCCACAATACCAAGTTAAGGCGGTTGCACTTTGCCTGCTCACTGTCGTGTTTCCTGCGCAGGAACAAACCGGACCTGATTATCTCACTGGATACTCTCTCCTGTTATATTGCCAATATGGCAAGAAAATTTACCTTTGGTAAATATCCGATTGTTTCCTGGCTGCATTTCTCACTTTACGACCTTTATAAATATACCTATATCCTGAAGGCTGATGCTCATCTGGTGATCAGCAACGGCATTAATCGTCAGGTTCAAGAATTGGGTGTAAAAGAGGGCGATGTTTATACGATATTTAATCCCGTGGGGAAAACAGAAGAGACTATTGCCTTCAGCAGTTCGCCGGCCAATTTTATTTATATTGGACGCGTTATTTTTGAAGGACAAAAGAGGCTGAAGGACCTGCTGGACTCTCTGGTTGGGCTGCGAGGAGAGTGGCAATTACACGTGGTAGGCAGCGGTGATGATCGGGTTCGGTGCCAACAATATGCTGAGGCGTTAGGTATTAGCGCCCGCGTGATATGGCATGGCTGGCAGGCGCAACCCTGGCCGTATGTGAAAGATAATATAGGTAATTTGAAGGCGCTAGTGCTCACCTCCGCGTTTGAAGGTTTGCCAATGACGCTGCTTGAGGCAATGGCCCATGGGGTTTTCTGTGTCAGTTCGAATTGCCCAACAGGGCCGGCGGATGTGATTAACGATTTCAATGGCCGCTTGTATGACGTCGGTGATATCACACAACTCGCGGCTACTCTGCAGGCGTTGATCGACGGGCGTATCACCGCCGATCAGGCGAAGATTAAGAGCTCCATTGCCAGGTTCTATGACGAGAGCTACTACCGTGGCTTTGCCCACGCCATACAGCATATCTTGGAAAAGCAGGCTGGGAAGTAAAGAGACCGACGCTGGCAGGCAGCGTCGGTAGATACCCTATTTGGTGTGCGGTTCCAACGTTTTCTTGGCAAACAACCCAATGCAGACCATAAAGAACAGTAGTGATTCTGAGCTGATGAGCAGGACGTCAGACAGACCGTAAACAATCATGCAGCAGCCAATCATCAATAACGGCGTGTTCTTTTGTCTTACAGCCAGAGTGAGGGTGTAGGCATAGAAGAAAAGAACGGTTAACAGGCCAACAATCCCTTGCAACGAGGCGGCTTCGAGCAGCTCATCATGCAGGTGTGAGTCGATGTAAACCATCGCGGTTTTGTTCTTCGGATCATGAGTAATGATCTCTGCCGCCTGTGCATGGCGTGCTTCAACGGTATTACCATAGGGGTGTTGAGAGAATATATTCAAACCGACGCTCCATAATGAGAAGCGTGATCCCAACGAGGAGAAGTCATCACCCTGCTGGTAAAGTGTGATTTCCGTACTGGTTTGTTCAATCTTGGGTTTGATGTACTTTTCGTAAGATGCCGTTATGCCTAATCCGATCAAAACCAGGGCGATCAGCAAAGATTTGAGGTGGATTTTACGATAATGGAACAGCACCATCAGCATAATCAGTACCGGGTGTGAAAGTATCGCCGCACGGGTTCCCGTCATGATAATAATCAGAAAGGAAATAATGAACACTGCAGCGGATGCCAGAGCATAGCCGGTGGAAATATGCTTGGTCTTTATTAGCAGGTAAATTAGCAGTAACGATAATGTGGAGTAAATATAGGCTGCAATGGTGGCGCGGTTGGTACTCATGGCGATGCGATCAATGCCGTGGTAGATCTGATAAAGGCCATAAGCGGTAGAAAGTAAAAATGCCAGCACGAAAGTTGCCAATAGATATCGGCGATAATTTAAGCTGAGCAGATAGGGTGAAAATTGCGTGATATAGAAAATGAGGATGCCACTAACAACCAGTTTTTTTCCTGCATCTAACTGTGTCGCGCCGAGCCCATAATCTGGGGCATGACGATACAAAAACAATGTCCAGACAACTTTAACCAATCCAATCAATATGATGGCATAGGAAATATCCATTTTTGGCAAACGAATATTTTTTCTTTCGAAGAAAAGACCAAACATCGCCACATAAAAGGAAAAGTAAAAAAACTCACGTTGTTTCGCAGTGATGAGCAATGCGAATACGATGGATAACATAGCCAGTGTAAGGCTGGTAAGGTATAGTTTTTTCCCTATCTTTTCCATAATGACTCTGCGGCTTTTCTTTTGTAGCTTAATCGTATAGATGGGTTTAGAAAGAAACCGATCCTGTGGGTATCGCGTATTTTTTTATCGAGAATAACCAACTGTTCCGGTGAGGTGATCCACTGCTTTTGTTTTAGTTGAAGATCCAGCCAGTGACACAAAACCAGATCGTGAAACTTATCACCGAAGATCACATCCATTCTTTCAGTACAAACAAAAAGATTGTGCATTTTTTCTGTGGAAGGGGAGTTAGACAAACTGGCGCTGCGCTTTATATACAGGTAATGACTCTCTCGTGAGAAAACGATCGTTTTAGATTGGGTTAACAAGCTTGGGAAGACATAAAAATCTTCGTAGCAGGTAAAGGCCGGTATCGGCGATGCCTGTAAAAGAGGGCGCTTGATAAACTGTCCGATAAGGTGCGCCTGGAAATCTTTATGATTCAAAAAACGAACGATAGCCTCATCGACGGACAACGGTTCCGGTCGTAACCCTTTCCAGGTTTTATCCACCGCAGCAAGATCATGCACTTCATGCAGTTTAGTTAGCAACAGGTCGGGATCCTTTGCCTCCAGAAAGGCCATAACTTCTTGAAGAGAATCTCTTTTGAGCAGGTCATCACTATCGAGCATGGTGATGTAATCGCCATTACTGTTAGCGATAGCGAAGTTGCGTACTTTGCCAATATTTTTGAATTCAACGTGGAAATAGCCAGCTTGCGGTATGGCATGTGCGAAATCTGTCAGAAGAGCGGCGGTATCGTCTGTGGAGGCATCGTTCACCAGAATGATTTCACATTTTGTGATGGAATTACCCAAGGCCTCGAGCAGGCTACGCAGAGTGTCCTTTAGGTAATTTCCGCTGTTGTGTGCAGCAATGATAATGCTGAGCAATATTTTCTGCGTCGGCATGTTATGCGTCGTCCTTATTGCTCAGAAGAGGACGTAGCAGTGTCATCACATGGTCTGCGCTGATATCTGCCATTTTATTACCTGTCTGGGGACGGCAGGCAAACTGATTCTGACCATAACCGCCGATCAATCCTGGATCGGTAGGGCCGAACAGCGTGATATTCGGCCTGTCGAGCGCGGCGGTCAGGTGGCTGAGGCCGGTATCAACCGAGACCACGGCTTTTGCGCCCGCCAGTACTTCGGCCACCTGTTGCAGGCTGAGTTTGGGTAAAACCTCAACCTGTGGGAAGCCTTCCGCCAAACGCAATGCGCGCTGACGTTCGTGCTCCGCGCCCCACGGCAGTTTAATCTTCATTCCGCTCGCTGCAGTCAACGCAATCAGGTCGCGCCAGTGCTCTTCCGGCCAGTGTTTCTCGTCGCGGGTCGTGGCGTGCAAAAACACCAGATACTGCCCGGCATCGGCCGGAAGATGGCTGAGAAAGCGGGCCGCAACGGCATAATCACCGTAGCTGTCCGGCTTGTCATAGCCCAGGCTTTTGGCGAATAGCTCACGTGTGCGTTCTACGGCATGCTGTTGTTTGTCGATATCATGGCGATGGTTATAAAACCAGCTGGCGAAAGGTTCGCGGGCGCTTTTGCTGTCCTGGCCATGCTTGCTGCCTTTGGCGATGCGGGTGATCAGCGCGGCGCTTTTGATTAGCCCCTGCGCATCGATCACTACGTCATAGTCGCGTTCCTGCACCACACGTTTAAAGTCGCAACGCTGTTGGCGGGTTTCGCTACCAAACCAGTTTTTGCGCCAGCGGCGGATCGCCACCGGGATCACGCGGTCCACTGCCGGATGCCAGGTGGGAATTTGGCTGAAACCTTCCTCTACCACCCAATCAAAGCGGATGCCGGGGATTGCCCGCATCGCGTCGGTCAACGCCGGCAGCGTATGGAGCACATCTCCCATGGAGGAAGTTTTAACAATCAACACCTGCATGCTTATTCCTCGCTGGCGGCAAGTAACGGCGTCAGCGCGTCCAACACCTGCTGGGGCTGAATATCGATCAGGCTCTGATGGTATCCCTGATCGGCATCACCTTTGCGTATCTTATGGTAACCGCTTATTAAGCGGATCACTTTGGCTTTGTTGGACAGCGGCGGCGTGAAATCCGGGCTGCTTGGGCCGTACAAGGCGATCAGCGGCTTGTTCAATGCCGCAGCGACGTGCATCAGGCCGGAATCGTTACTGACCACGGCCGAACAGGAAGCCAGCAGGATCACCGCTTGCTCAAGCTGGGTTTCCCCGGCGAGATTCATGCAGAAGCTGCGGGAATCATCATCCAGTGCGGCCCGGATCTGCTCGCCCGCTTCATTATCTTTGGCGGAACCAAACAGGGCGATTTGATAACCCTGGTCAATCAGCTTTTGGGCCAGCGTGGCGTAGTGGTAGTGCGGCCACCGTTTGGCCGGGCCAAATTCTGCGCCTGGGCAAAAGCCGATAATCGGCCGATGATCGGTCAGATTGAAGGCGGCGGTGGTTTCGGCAATTTCTTCGTCGCTGACCTGCAGTTGCGGCCATAACAGAGGCTGTGGCAGGTCTTCGGCGCGCTGAATGCGTTGCTTGTCGTAGGCAAGGGCTACGTAACGTTGCACCATCAGTGGAAAGGCGGTTTTGTCCAGCAGGCGAATATCATTCAACAGGCCATAGCGCATTTCACCTCGCCAGCCGGTACGTTGCGGCACCTTGGCAAAGAAGGGCACCAGCGCGGATTTGAATGAGTTCGGCAGCACATAGGCGCGATCGTAACCGTTGGTTCGCAGGGCATGCCCCAGCCGCCGACGTTCACCGAGCGCCAGCGCACCGTGGCCCAAGGGCATAGACAGTGCCTGATTGACTTCCGGCATTCGCGCCAGTAATGGACGGCACCAGGCCGGCGCCATCACATCAATTTCTGCCGTCGGGTGCTCGGCCTTCAGGGTGCGGTAGAGACTTTGCGACATCATCATATCGCCAACCCAAGAAGGGCCGATAACCAGTATTTTCATACCCTACGTTAAATCCCTTCTGCTTAAGCGGTGCGGTTCAACCAGGCCATGTACTCTTTCACGCCCTCGGCGACCGTTTTAAACGGTGCGTCATAGCCGGCGGCGCGCAGCTTGGTCAGATCGGCCTGGGTAAACGCCTGGTAGCGGCCCTTCAGCTTTTCCGGGAACGGGATATTTTCTACCGCACCTTTCTGGTGGAAGTCGACCACGGCATCGGCTACCGCCTGGAAGGTTTCCGCACGGCCGGTGCCGCAGTTGAAGATGCCGGACACGCCGCTTTTCAAGAACCACAGGTTGACTGCCGCCACGTCGCCGACGTAGATAAAGTCACGTTTGAAGTCCTGGCTGCCGTCGAACAGTTTTGGGCTTTCGCCGCGGTTGATCTGACCGTTCAGGTGGAACGCCACGCTGGCCATACCGCCTTTGTGACCTTCACGTGGGCCGTAAACGTTGAAGTAACGGAAGCCGCAAATTTGTGACTCTACCTGCGGAAGGATTTCGCGCACATACTGGTCGAACAGGAATTTTGAGTAGCCGTAGACGTTCAGTGGCTCTTCAAATTGGCGCTCTTCAATAAACTCTTCACGGCCGCCGTAGGTGGCTGCGGATGAGGCATACAGGAACGGAATTTCGCGATCCAGGCAGTAGTGCAACAGGTCTTTGGAGTACTGATAGTTATTGTCCATCATGTACTTGCCGTCCCACTCGGTGGTGGAAGAGCAGGCACCCTCATGGAAGATCGCGTCGATTTCACCCAGATCGTCACCGGCGATGATGTTGGCGATGAAATCTTCTTTATCGATATAGTCGGCGATGTCGAGATCGACCAGGTTGGCGAATTTGGTGCCGTCTTTCAGGTTATCTACCACCAGGATATCGCGATACCCTGTGTCATTCAGCGCTTTAATGATATTGCTGCCGATCATGCCGGCGCCGCCAGTGACGATAATCATTGGGTTACCCCTGTTATTCTACCCGGTGGGACACAGTGCCCCACGCTCAATGCTGCTTATAATAGCATTTCATGTCGTCGCAAACATCGGACGGGCTCTGAATATCCCGCGATGTCGAGCTCCGCAGCACTTTGCCGTGATATCTGCTGCAATTTTCATATTCTCTCCCGCAGATTCTCGTCAGTTTGGTTACAAATCAGTAAAATATGTTGAAAACAGACCAATCCTGGAGATAACCGAATGTCCGCGTCTTTTTATCAGCAGTTGGAACAACAACTTGAGACCACCCGTAGTGAAGGGTTGTTCAAAGAAGAACGCATCATTATCAGCGCTCAGCAGGCAGATATTGCCGTTGCTGATGGTCGCCATGTGATCAACTTCTGTGCCAACAACTATCTTGGTCTGGCTAACCACCCGGCGATGATCGCAGCGGCCAAGGCCGGTATGGACAGCCATGGTTTCGGTATGGCGTCGGTGCGCTTTATCTGCGGCACCCAGGACAGCCATAAACAGTTGGAACAAAAGCTGGCCGATTTCCTGGGGATGGAAGACGCCATCCTTTACTCCTCCTGCTTCGACGCTAACGGCGGGTTATTCGAAACCCTGCTGGGCCCGGAAGACGCGATTATCTCCGATGCGTTGAACCATGCTTCTATCATTGACGGCGTTCGTCTGTGCAAGGCGAAACGTTATCGCTATGCCAACAACAACATGACCGAACTGGCTGCACAGCTGGAGCAGGCCAAGGCCGACGGCGCGCGCCACATTATGATCGCCACCGACGGCGTATTCTCAATGGACGGCGTGATTGCCAACCTGAAAGGGGTGTGCGACCTGGCTGACCAATATCAGGCGCTGGTGATGGTGGATGATTCCCATGCGGTGGGTTTTGTCGGCGCTAATGGGCGTGGTACCCACGAATATTGCGAAGTGATGGGCCGCGTCGACATCATTACCGGTACCCTGGGCAAGGCGCTGGGTGGGGCTTCCGGCGGTTATACCGCAGCAAAAAAAGAAGTGGTGGAGTGGCTGCGCCAGCGTTCGCGCCCTTATCTGTTCTCCAACTCACTGGCGCCAGCTATTGTCGCCGCTTCGATTAAAGTCTTGGAACTGCTGGAGCAGGGGGACGCGCTGCGCGATCGCCTGTGGGCCAATGCGAGTCTGTTCCGTGAAAAAATGACCGCGGCGGGCTTTGAGCTGGCCGGGGCCGATCACGCCATCATCCCCGTGATGTTGGGTGAAGCAAAACTGGCGCAGGATTTCGCCAATGCGTTGCTCAAGGAAGGCATCTATGTGACAGGTTTCTTCTATCCGGTGGTGCCGAAAGGCCAGGCGCGCATCCGCACCCAGATGTCCGCCGATCACACCCCGGAGCAAATTGAACGTGCAATTGCTGCGTTCATTCGTATCGGTAAAGATCTTGGCGTTATTGCATAAGGTAAAACCATGAAAGCATTGTCAAAACTGAAAGCGGAAGAAGGGATTTGGATGACCGATGTGCCTCAGCCGGAGCTGGGCCATAACGACATCATGATTAAAATCCGTAAAACTGCGATCTGCGGTACCGATGTTCATATCTATAACTGGGATGAATGGTCACAGAAAACCATTCCGGTCCCTATGGTGGTCGGCCATGAATATGTCGGTGAAGTGGTTGCCATCGGTCAGGAAGTCAAAGGCTTCAGCGTGGGCGACCGCGTTTCCGGTGAAGGCCATATTACCTGCGGCCATTGCCGTAACTGCCGTGGTGGCCGTACGCACCTGTGCCGTAACACCACCGGCGTGGGCGTGAACCGTCCAGGCTCCTTTGCTGAATATCTGGTGATCCCGGCGTTTAACGCCTTCAAGATCCCGGATAACATTTCCGATGAGCTGGCATCTATCTTCGACCCGTTCGGCAATGCGGTGCACACCGCGCTGTCGTTTGATCTGGTTGGCGAAGACGTGCTGGTTTCCGGTGCCGGGCCGATCGGCATCATGGCGGCGGCAGTGTGTAAGCACGTAGGCGCTCGCCATGTGGTGATCACTGACGTTAACGAATACCGTTTGGATCTGGCGCGCAAAATGGGCGTGACCCGTGCGGTAAACGTCAGCAAAGAGAATCTGACTGACGTGATGGCCGAACTGGGCATGACCGAAGGCTTTGACGTCGGGCTGGAAATGTCCGGTGCGCCACCGGCGTTCCGTTCGTTGCTCAACGCGATGAACCACGGCGGACGCATTGCCATGTTGGGTATTCCGCCGTCGGATATGTCGATCGACTGGAATCAGGTGATATTCAAAGGACTGTTTATCAAAGGGATTTACGGCCGCGAGATGTTTGAGACCTGGTACAAGATGGCTGCGCTGATCCAGTCGGGTCTGGATCTGACACCTATCATCACCCACCGTTTCTCCGTTGACCAGTTCCAGCAGGGCTTTGACGCCATGCGTTCCGGCCAGTCCGGTAAAGTGATTCTGAGCTGGGATTAGTTTTAAGTTGCTGCTTAGGTGTAAAAAGGGCCGGAATTCCGGCCCTTTTTTTATGCTTTGGGTTTGTCTGGTGTTGAGTCTGTCCAGCGTTGCCACTGGCGTTTGATAAAGGTGACGGCTGGCGACTGCGTCACGCTTTCGCCGATCACGCCTATCGCCTTGCTGGCGTTGACTTTTTCCTTCGGCAACTTGACCTTACACTGTTTGATACCGCCGGTGAACGGGTTCTTCGGCTGTGGTTTCGTTGGCTTGACCGGTGGTGGGACGTAATTGCCACCGCTGCTGCTGCCCTGCGGCTCATTCAGCAGTGAGCTCGGTTTCACCAGCACAATATCGGCCGGCAGCGTCGGCAGCATTTGCTGTAACACTCTTACCGTCGCCGGGCGCGGGTGACCAATGGCTATGGCTGAACCATTACGTCGTGCCAACTCGACCGCGCGGTTGAACTGGCGGCGAATATCGGCTTCGTTGGCGGTATCGTCCAGGAACACCTTACGTTTGATCACCTTCACGTGCGTGCCGGCTGCCGCGCGGGTGGCCTGGCTGTTGCCGATGGTCATACTGTCGAGGAAATAGAGCTGGTAGCTGTCGAGTGCCTGCATCACTTTCTGCATGGCTGGCAGGCTGGAAGTCATGGCGCTGCCCATATGGTTATTCATACCCACCGCGTAGGGCACATTATTGACCGCATTGCGGATAATGCGCTGGATCTCTTCGCTGCTCATCGAAGGCTGCAGCGTATCACGCTCCAGCGGTTGCTTGCTGAGCGGTGCCATTGGCATGTGGATCAGCACTTCGCGACCCTGACTGTGGGCGCGGGTGGCCATTAAATGGGCATGAGGAGCATTGGGCAGTACGGCAACGGAAATCGCCGTCGGCATCTGCAGCACGGCGCCTTCTTCATGCGGCCGGTAGCCGACGTCATCAATAACGATGGAGAGTTTTCCTGCCTGTGCGGCGCAAACTTGCAGCAGACAGCCAATCAATACGGCAGTGCGGATTTTGATATAGCGCAAATCTATCTTCCCAACCACGGTAGTGGGTTAACGGCCTGACCCTGGCGACGAATTTCGAAATAGAGCGACGGCGTTCCCTGGCCCCCGCTGGTACCCACCAAGGCGATTGGCTGACCGGCGCGTACCTGCGCCCCGACGTTGACCAACGCACTTTGGTTATAGCCATACAGGCTCATGTCACCCTTACCGTGTTCGATGACGACAACCAGACCATAGCCCTGCAGCCAGTCGGCCAGCAATACACGGCCATCGGCGATGGCTTTCACTTCGCTGCCTTCGGAGGCCGAGATCACCATGCCTTTCCAGCGTAACTCGCCTTGCAGCTGTTCGCCAAAACCATGCAGAGTGCGGCCGCGCACCGGCCATATTGCCTGCCCATTCGGTCGGCCGAGGCCACCGGTACGGGCCATCAGCGAGCGGTCGGCTTCGCTTGGCTTATAACTGGTGCCGGTTTTCTTCGCCTGCTGTTCTTTGACGCGAACCTGCTCGCGCACCTTGGCGGCTTCACGGGCTTCGCGTTCCGCGCGGGCGCGGGCTTCACGCTCGGCCCGGGCGATCTTGTCGCGCATGCGGGTTTCGTTCTGGCGCAGTTCTACCAGACGCTGCTGGTCTTTTTCCAGCGAGGCTTCCAGTGCGGTCAGCGTTTTCTTACGTGCACCGCGTGCCTGCTCCAGCTTCTGTTGCTGTGTCTGCTGTTCGCCGAGCAGCGATTTCTGTTGGCCTTGCTTGGCGACCAGCGTGGTTTTTTGCTTCGCCAGTTCGGCGCGGGTTTGTTTCAGCTCTTCAATCGTTTGCTGGCGCGCTTCGTTCAGATAGCCGAAGTAAGCCAAAATGCGCTCGCTGCGCTGGCTTTCTTCACCACTGAGCACCAACTGTACGGCACTGTGCTGGCCCTGCCGGAAGGCGGCATCCAATTGTTTGGCTAGGATTTCTTGCTGGGTAGATTGCTGCTTTTGCAGCTTGGCGATTGAGGCATTCAGGCCGGAGATGTCTTTCCCCAACTGGCTCAATGTGCCCTGGGTGTCACGCAGCAGGCGACTGGCTTGCGCGATGGTTTTTTCTTGCTGCCTGAGCTGGTCCTGCAGTGAGCTGCGCTGTTGCTGCTGCTGTTTAACCGCCTTTTCTTTCTCGGCGATGCTCTGCTGGATGTCTTTGAGCTGGGATTTGTTGTCTTCCGCCGCCTGGCTGGCTAACGGCAACAACAAGACGCCAGCGTAAAATACGCTGGCGCACATGGTGGTCAACTTCCTTGGCGCGGTGCGTTCAGGCAGCGGCTGGCTGCCTGTGTTTGCGCTTCGGGTTACCCTTGATAGTGCAAAAAACGCCTTTTCCCTCATGGAGAAGGATTATTCCACGATGAACAGCGGCTTACCAGTCATCTCTTGCGGGATTTCCATTCCCATCAGCGTCAGCATGGTCGGCGCGATGTCCGAAAGCTTGCCGCCATTGACTGCGCTGGCAGGCTTGCCGATATAAATCAGCGGGACTGGCAGGCTGGTGTGAGCGGTATGCGCCTGGCCGGTGGCCGGATCGCGCATTTGTTCAGCGTTGCCGTGGTCGGCAGTGATCAGCAACTGTCCGTCGGCGGCCTTGACCGCCTCGACCACCTGGGCGATACAGTTATCCAGTGTTTCTACCGCTTTTACCGCCGCGTCGTAAACGCCGGTGTGACCTACCATGTCGCCATTCGGGTAGTTGCAGATAATGGCGTCGTACTTGCCGCTGCCAATGGCGGTCAGCAGCTTATCGGTCAGTTCGGCGGCGCTCATTTCCGGCTGCAGATCGTAGGTAGCGACCTTCGGTGAGTTGACCAGCACGCGATCTTCGCCGGTGAACGGTTCTTCAACACCGCCGTTATAGAAGAAGGTGACGTGGGCGTATTTTTCGGTTTCCGAGATGCGCAGCTGGGTCTTGTCGTGTTTCATCAACCATTCGCCGAAGGTATTGCTCAACGACGCCGGCGGATAGGCGCAAGGAGCTTTGATGTCGGCGGCATACTCGGTCAGCATCACGAAATCACCAAAATGGATGACTTTGGCGCGTGGGAAACCGTCGAAATCAGCATTGACGAAGGAGCGGACGATCTGGCGTGCACGGTCAGCACGGAAATTCATGAAAATCAACGCGTCGCCGTCATGCAGCTCGGCAGAGGCTTCACCGGCGGCTTGCAGCACGGTCGGCTTGACGAACTCGTCGTTTTCACCGCGCTCGTAGGCGGCCTGCAAGGCGGTAACGGCGTTATCGGCCACGAAGTCACCCTTGGCCTGGGTCAGCAGATCGTAGGCCAGTTGCACGCGGTCCCAACGGTTGTCGCGGTCCATGGCGTAATAACGGCCAATCAGCGATGCGATGCGCCCGGTGCCCAGTTTGGCAAAGGCGTCGATGAAATGTTGCAGCGATTTTTCTGCGCTGCGGGGTGGAGTATCGCGACCATCCAGGAACGCGTGCAGGTAAACGGCTTTGGCACCGCGCTGTGAAGCCAGCTCAATCATCGCCAGAATGTGATCTTCGTGGCTGTGCACGCCGCCCGGCGACAGCAGGCCCATGATATGCACTGCTTTACCCGCCTGAACAGCCTTGTCGACCGCCGCCGTCAGCGTTGGGTTGGCGAAGAAATCGCCTTCTTTGATTTCTTTATCCAGTCGCGTCAGGTCTTGATAAACGATGCGCCCGGCACCCAGGTTGACGTGGCCGACTTCCGAGTTGCCCATCTGGCCGTCAGGCAGGCCGACATCCAGCCCGGACGCGGCGATCAGCGTATGTGGCTGCTGTTGCCACAGGCGGTCCATCACCGGCGTTTTGGCGTTCAGAATGGCGTTGTCCTGTTGTTCCTCGCGGTGGCCGTAACCGTCCAGGATCACCAGTACCATCGGCTTTTTGTTACTCGACATTGCGTTAACCTCGTTATGAACTTTATAAGTTGTGAATAGCCATTGGTCCATGGTCAGGCTAATGGCTATTCACTCTCAAAACCGTCTGATTTTACAACGTGGCCGGTTAAAAAGAGCCCAGAGAGATCAAAGTTGCGGTGAACAAGGCCGGCTTTTATGCTGTGGCACCGCGAATTTCTCAGCGTAGCCCGCAGTTTCTGCAATAGCGCTTGCTTATTGGCTGTATTTGCTGCACTCGGCAGGTATACTCTGGAACCTTGAGTTATTTTTTCCCTTAACTGACGGGAGTTGTTACACCCCATGCTGCAAGAAATTATGCAATTCGTTAGCAAGCATCCCATACTGAGCCTGGCCTGGATCGCCCTGCTGGTTGCGGTGATCGTCATGACGTTCAAGAGCAGTTTCTCCAAGGTGAAAGAGATCACCCGTGGTGAAGCCACCCGCCTGATTAATAAAGAAGATGCCGTTGTGGTTGATACCCGCAGCCGTGATGATTTCCGCCGAGGCCACCTGGCCAACGCCATCAACCTGACCGCCAGCGAAATCAAAAGCGGCAGTCTGGGCGAGTTGGAAAAACACAAGGCTCAGCCGATCATCGTGGTTTGTGCCAACGGCACCACTTCTCGCGAGCCGGCAGATAATCTGAGCAAAGCCGGTTTTGAAAACGTAGTTACGCTGAAAGACGGTATTGCCGGCTGGAGCGGGGAAAACCTGCCGCTAGTACGCGGTAAGTAATTCTTTAACGTATTTGAGGTGGTAATCCATGGCTAACATTGATATCTACACCAAAGCGACCTGCCCGTTCTGCCATCGCGCCAAGGCGCTGCTGAACAGCAAGGGCGCTGCGTTTAACGAAATCGCCATTGATGGTGATAATGAAAAACGCGAAGCGATGATTGCGCGCAGTGGGCGCACCACCGTGCCTCAGATTTTCATCGACGGCCAACACATTGGCGGCTGTGATGATTTATATGAACTCGATGCTCGTGGTGGTCTGGATCCGCTGCTTTAAGCGGGCGACTGCCGGTTACTGAGTGTCAATAAGGACGTTTAACCAAGGGTATTACACACATGTCAGAACAAAACAGCACCGAGATGGCTTTCCAGATCCAGCGTATTTATACCAAGGATATCTCCTTCGAAGCACCAAAGGCTCCGCAGGTTTTCCAGCAGGAATGGCAGCCAGAAGTTAAACTGGATCTAGATACCGCTTCCAGCCAGCTGGCTGACGAAGTGTATGAAGTTGTACTGCGCGTAACCGTGACTGCGTCCCTGGGCGAAGAAACTGCGTTCCTGTGTGAAGTGCAGCAGGCGGGTATCTTCTCCGTAGCGGGCATCGACGGCACGCAGCTGGCGCATTGCCTGGGTGCATACTGCCCGAACATTCTGTTCCCGTATGCGCGTGAGTGCATCACCAGCCTGGTTTCTCGCGGTACATTCCCGCAGTTGAACCTGGCACCGGTTAACTTTGACGCGCTGTTCATGAACTATCTGCAGCAGCAGTCCGAAGGCGAAGGTGCCGCACCACATCAGGATGCCTGATGAACACCGTCAATGCTTCAATGACCGTAATCGGTGCCGGCTCGTACGGCACCGCATTAGCCATTACGCTGGCGCGTAATGGCCACTCCGTGGTGCTGTGGGGCCATAACCCCGAGCAGATCCAAAAGATGCAGCACGACCGCTGCAACCAGGCATTTCTTCCTGACGTAGCTTTCCCCGATACGCTGTTGCTTGAAGCCGATCTGGCGCGCGCGCTGGCTGCCAGCCGCGATGTGCTGGTGGTGGTACCAAGCCATGTGTTCGGCGATGTGCTGCGTCAGTTGAAACCGCATCTGCGCCCGGATGCCCGCATTGTGTGGGCGACCAAAGGGCTGGAAGCGGAAACTGGCAGGCTGTTGCAGGACGTGGCGCGTGAAGCGCTGGGCGAGGCTATTCCGCTGGCGGTGGTCTCTGGACCGACGTTTGCCAAAGAGCTGGCCGCCGGGCTGCCAACCGCGATTGCGCTGGCTTCTACCGATGCGCAGTTCGCCGAAGACCTGCAGCAGTTGCTGCACTGCGGCAAAAGTTTCCGGGTTTACAGTAACCCCGATTTTATCGGCGTGCAGCTGGGCGGGGCGGTGAAGAACGTGATTGCCATCGGTGCCGGGATGTCAGACGGTATCGGTTTTGGTGCCAATGCGCGTACTGCACTGATTACCCGTGGCCTGACGGAAATGACCCGCCTCGGCTCTGCGCTGGGTGCGGACCCATCGACCTTCATGGGCATGGCCGGGTTGGGCGATCTGGTATTAACCTGCACCGATAATCAATCGCGCAACCGCCGTTTCGGTATTATGCTGGGGCAAGGTAAAGGCGTGCAAGAAGCGCAGGACAGCATCGGTCAGGTGGTCGAGGGCTATCGCAATACCAAAGAAGTTTTGGCATTAGCGCAACGCTACGGTGTGGAAATGCCGATTACCGAACAGATTTACCAGGTGCTGTATTGCCATAAAAATGCCCGGGAAGCTGCGCTGAGCCTGCTAGGGCGCACCAGAAAAGACGAAAAACACAGCGCATAACCTATGAATTGGGCTGCCTGATCGCAATGCGGTGAGGCGGCCTGTTTTGCAAGGCGGAGAGGAACCTGATGTCGTCAGAAGAGTTAGAGCAGGTCTGGAATAGCATCAAATCAGAGGCGAGAGAGCTGGCTGAGTGTGAACCGATGCTGGCTAGCTTTTATCATGCGACGTTGCTCAAGCACGACAACCTGGGTGGTGCGCTCAGCTATATTCTGGCAAACAAGTTGGCTAACCCGATTATGCCCGCCATTGCGGTGCGTGAAGTGGTGGAGGATGCCTACCTGGCCGATCAGCAAATGATCGCTTCAGCGGCACAGGACATCCTGGCGGTGCGCCTGCGCGACCCGGCAGTAGACAAGTACTCAACGCCGCTGCTGTACCTGAAAGGCTTCCACGCCCTGCAGGCTTACCGTATTGGCCACTGGTTGTGGCTGCAGGGGCGGCAGGCGTTGGCAATTTATCTGCAGAACCAGATTTCGGTCGCCTTCGGCGTAGATATCCATCCGGCGGCGACCATCGGTTGCGGCATCATGCTTGACCATGCGACCGGCATTGTGATCGGTGAAACCGCGGTGGTCGAAAACAACGTATCTATTCTGCAGTCGGTCACTCTTGGTGGTACCGGCAAGACCAGCGGCGATCGTCATCCGAAGATCCGCGAGGGTGTAATGATTGGCGCCGGGGCTAAGATTCTCGGCAATATCGAAGTGGGTAAAGGCGCGAAAATTGGTGCCGGCTCGGTGGTGCTGCAATCGGTGCCGCCACATACCACGGCTGCCGGGGTGCCTGCGCGTATTGTCGGTCGACCGGAAAGCGATACGCCATCGATGGATATGGATCAGTACTTTAACGGCACCAACCACGGCTTTGAGTACGGCGACGGTATTTAAGCTGGCGGGTTGTTAAAGAATACAATCAGGGGAGCTTCGGCTCCCCTGATGCTTTCTGGCGCGGAGTTAACCTTGTTTCGGGAACGCTACGGTATCAGCGACCATTTGATCGATTGCCGCTTTGACTTGTGCTTCCGTTACCGGTGCGCTGTCGTTGCTGACGGTTTCACCGTAGCTCTTGCGAACAACCTCAAGCACTGTCTTGCCGGTGTCTTGATCAATCAATTGCGCTTCCAGGAACAGGGTGGTGTTTTGCGTCCGGTGGCCCGTCGCGGCCATCGTACTGGCCACCACAGCGGCAACCGGCACCACCTCATAGAATTTCATGTCTTCATCTTCGGCGGATACGGCGGTGATCGCCACCTTGGCCAGCAATACGCGAGAACCCGTTGGGCTCTTAAGTACGGTTGTGCGCTCGGCTATCGCTTTTCTCATACTTTGGTCGGTGTAGTTTCTAATTTTGTCCAGTGTCTGCTGGCTGACGCGCGCGGTAGGTTTCGCCACCGGGTAATAGACTACCGGGGCAACATATACACCCCGGTAGTTGGATTCTTTAAAGTTAGGATCGATCCAACGCAGCGTTGTATGTCCGCTTGGTGAGCTGGTTTCCTGCAGTTTGCTGTAGTCCGGCAGGAAGCCTGAGTACTGCTCTGTTTTTGTTACTTTGGATGCACAACCCGCCAGCAACAGGCCAGCTGCCAGTACCGCTATGGCAACGCTCAAGCGTTGTTTTTTCATACGATTTCCTATGATGAGTGCCGATAACCCTTACAAAACATAGCTCATTATCTTCTGCTACAGCGAATGTTTTCAGCGCCGGGCGTGCCATGTTTCAGAGCGACTTATCAGGATCGTGATGTGCGGCTTGTTTTTACCTGTGCTGTTCTTGGTCAGGGCTTGATCAGGGCACCCGCGTAGTCCAGCTGCCGCCAGGCTTCATACACCACCACGGCTACGGCATTAGACAGGTTCATGCTGCGGCTTTGTGCCTGCATCGGGATGCGAATTTTCTGCTGCGCAGGCAGGGCTTCGAGGATCTCGGCTGGCAGCCCGCGGGTTTCGGGACCGAACAACAGGTAGTCGCCGGCCTGATAGCTGACTGCACTGTGTGCCGGGGTGCCTTTGGTGGTCAGGGCAAACAGCCGCTGCGGATTTTCGCTGGCGATAAAGGCGGCGTAATCGGCGTGTCGTTGGATACTGGCGAATTCATGATAATCCAGCCCGGCGCGGCGCAGGCGTTTGTCATCCCACGGGAAACCCATAGGTTCTATCAGGTGCAGTTGAAAACCGGTATTGGCGCACAGGCGGATGATATTGCCGGTATTGGGTGGAATTTCGGGTTCGAATAAAACAATGTTCAGCATGTAAAAAGCCCCTCATGACGAGGGGCGCAGAATAGCAAAATCTTACCGGCCTGTCTTAGGCGATCAGCGCTGATGCAAGGGTAACCACAACACCAGACGCAAACCACCGAGCGGGCTGTCTTCCGCTTTCACCCAGCCGCGGTGCTGGTTGACCGCCGCCTCTACGATTGCCAGGCCCAAACCGGTGCCACCGGAGGCGCGATCGCGCGCTTCGTCGGTGCGATAAAACGGTCGGAAAATTTGTTCGCGATCTTCCGCACTGACGCCGGGGCCATCATCGTCGACCACAATGGTGATGCCCTGATTGTCGGCGCTGAATGCCACGGCGATACGTGTGTTCGAATAGCGCAGGGCGTTACGTACGATATTTTCCAGCGCGCTGTCCAATGCGCCGGCGTTGCCGAACAGCGTCCATGGACCCGGAGGGGAGGTAACCTCCAGTTGTTTGCCCATTTGTTCGGCTTCGAAGCCCGCGTCATCCAGCACATTGGCCCACAGTTCATTAGCCAGTAGCCGTTCACGTACTAACTCGCTTTTCTGCTGTCCGCGTGACAATACCAGCAGATCGTTGATCATCGAGTCCAGGCGCTGCGCTTCGGTCTCGATACGCGCCAGTTCACGCCCTTCACCGTGGCGACGGCGCATTAACGCGGTCGCCAACTGCAGACGGGTCAGCGGGGTGCGCAGTTCATGCGAGATGTCGGAGATCAGCCGTTGCTGAGCGGTCATCATGCGTTCCAGCGAGCTGACCATTTGGTTGAAACTGGCACCGGTAGCCAGAAACTCTTGCGGCCCGGCTTCGAGCTCCGGATGTTGTTTCAGGTTGCCGCGAGCTACGTCATCGGCCGCGTTTTTCAGTTTACGTGCCGGTTTTGCCAGGCTCCAGGCCAGCCACAGCAGTAATGGGGCGCTGATCAACATGGTGACGATCAGCAGCAGCAGCGGCCGGTCGAACATCAGGTTGATGAAGTCGGATTGTGGGCTATTGGCGGGACGGATCAGGTACAACTGGTAGTTGTCTTCACCATCACGTACCGAGAATGGGCCGACCAGTTCGACACGGCCGTATTTTTTCTTCTTCGGGTGGTCGGAATTATCAGATTGGCCGATAAAATTACGCACCAACTGCATTTCGTTGCGCTGCATGTTGCCAATCACCCGGCCTTCGCTGGTGACCAGGAGCAGCCGCTGCCCCGGTGGGGCCCATTTTTCGATGGCGCGGAATAAGCGCCGCCACCACATCAGGTCGTTGGCCGGATCGTTTTGCAACTCGGCCTCGACATGTTGCTCCAGCATCAGCCCCTGCCGCTGCTCGCTGTCCAGCAGCGAGGTCATTTGGCGGGAGTCGAGCTTGGGCACCATCAACACCAGCATCAGCACCAGGGCTAATGTGAACCAGAAAATGGCGAAGATGCGTGCCGTCAAACTGTTGATCATGTCGCAGATACCATTAAGTAACCCCGCCCACGCAACGTTTTGAACCACGGATGGCCGTCTTTGCGGTTCGGCAGTTTACGTCGCAGGTTGGAGATATGCATGTCGATGGCGCGATCGAACGGTGTCAGGCGTTTGCCCAGCACTTCCTGGCTCAGCAGTTCACGTGAAACCACCTGGCCGAGATGCTGCGCCAGCAGGTACAGCAGGGTAAATTCGGTGCCGGTGAGATCCAGCGTTTGGCCGTCGAAACTGGCTTCCTGGCGGCCCGGGTTGAGCTGCAAACCGTCAACGTCCAGCGTGGGTGCGCCGGTATCCACGTTTTGCTGCTGTTCGCTCCAGTTGGAACGGCGCAGAATCGCACGAATACGCGCCACCAGTTCACGATCGTTAAATGGTTTTGGCAAGTAGTCATCGGCACCCAGTTCCAGGCCCAACACGCGGTCGAGTTCACTGCCGCGTGCGGTCAGCATAATGACCGGCGTCTGGTGGTGCTGACGCAGTTCTTTTAAGGTATCGATACCGTTTTTCTTCGGCATCATGATATCGAGCAACAGCAGATCGATGGAGCTGTCCAGAAGCGACAACGCCTGTTCACCATCGTAGGCCACGACGATGGTAAAGCCTTCCATTTCAAGCAGTTCTTTTAACAGCGAGGTTAGCTCGCGGTCGTCGTCAACTAACAGAATTTTATTCATTGTGTATTTTCCTCCTGACGCAAAATACGTCATCAACTGTTGGCATTCCATGACTTTACGTAGTTTTACATGCACTGACGCATGTTTGCAGGTGCAGCAGTACACTGCTCCTCGTTGATTCGCAAAGTGAGAAAGCACGAGGAGTTAAAATGCGTAAGGTGACCGCATTAGTTATGGCATCAATGCTGGCAATAGGTTCTACCGCTGCGTTCGCTGCCGACACTACATCGGAAACTGTACCGACTCCCGGAAGCGACGCGATGACCAGAGCACCCGGTCAGCACCATATGTTTGATGGTGTCAGCCTGACCGAAGAGCAGCGTCAGCAAATGCGCGATTTAATGCGCCAGGCGCGCCACGATCTGCCTGGTGTCAATGTAGCTGAAATGGAAGCCATGCATAAGCTGGTGACCGCAGACAAATTTGATGAAGCCGCCGTGTATGCCCAGGCGGAACAGATGGCTCAGCAACAGGTTAAGCGCCAGGTCGAAATGGCCAGAGTGCGCAACCAAATGTATAACCTGCTGACGCCACAGCAAAAAAGTGTTTTAGACCAGAAGCATCAGCAGCGCATGCAGCAGATGGAGCAACAAATTTCTGGTTTGCAGCAAACTTCTGCCCAGAAGTTAAGTATGACTGAGTAGTCCCTGTTTTTCCTTGCCATAGACACCATCCCTGTCTTCCCCCGCCATGATGGCGGGGTTTTTTTTGTCCATCATTCCGCTATATTGACCCTCTTAATGTTTAACCGGGATGGGTTATGGAACCGCAATATGCGCGTCTGGTGAAATCCGCTGCGTTAGCTGCCACCGCATTGGCCTCCATACTGTTAATGATCAAAATTGTCGCCTGGTACCACACCGGTTCAGTGAGCTTGCTGGCGGCGTTGGTGGATTCTTTGGTGGATATCGCCGCATCGCTGACTAATCTGCTGGTGGTGCGTTATTCGCTGCAGCCGGCTGACGAGGAACACACTTTCGGGCACGGTAAGGCCGAGTCATTGGCTGCGCTGGCACAAAGCATGTTTATTTCCGGCTCGGCCCTGTTTTTGTTCCTGACGGGTTTCCAACATCTGTACTCCCCGGAAACGCTACGTGATCCCGGTATTGGTATTGCCGTGACGGTGGTGGCCTTGTTCAGCACCTTGCTCTTGGTCACATATCAGCGTTGGGTGGTAAGAAAAACCCGCAGTCAGGCGGTGCGAGCAGATATGCTGCATTATCAGTCAGATGTCATGATGAATGGTGCTATTCTTATAGCGCTTGCGCTAAGCTGGTACGGTTTTCAACGGGCGGATGCGCTGTTTGCATTGGGCATTGGCGTCTACATTCTTTATAGCGCGCTGCGGATGGGTCATGAGGCGGTGCAATCGCTGCTGGACAGGGCATTACCGGACGATGAACGTCAGGCGATCATTGATGTGGTTTCTTCCTGGCCAGGGGTGAAAGGTGCACACGATTTGCGTACCCGCCAGTCTGGCCCGACGCGTTTTATCCAGTTGCATCTGGAGATGGACGATGCGTTGCCACTGATGCAGGCACATCTTTTAGCCGAGCAGGTGGAACAGGCATTGTTGCATCGTTTCCCCGGTGCGGATGTCCTCATCCATCAGGATCCCTGTTCCGTGGTACCAGAGGGGCGACAGGGGCGTTGGGAGCTATAATCAATGCAGGGCCGGTGAGAGCCGTTTTGCGGTTAGCTCAGCGTGCCATGGTGGCTTTTTACCGCAATATTGCGTGACTTGAATCAATTCAGCTGGGTGTTTTTGTTATAATATCCAGCAATAAGCCGTAAAGCTGGTTTTCTGCAGCCGGAGAGGTTTCAAGACAATCGGCGAATACAGAATTCTTAAGAAATTGCATCTACAGTTCAGAGGTAGTCATGATCAAGAAAATCGGTGTACTGACAAGTGGCGGTGATTCGCCGGGTATGAACGCTGCGATCCGTGGCGTTGTGCGTGCTGCCCTTTCAGAGGGTCTGGAAGTTTTTGGTATTTACGATGGCTACCTTGGTTTGTACGAAGATCGCATGGAAAAATTGGACCGCTACAGCGTGTCCGATATGATCAATCGCGGCGGCACCTTCCTCGGTTCAGCCCGTTTCCCGGAATTCAGAGACGACAGCGTACGTGCCAAGGCGATTGAAAACCTGAAAAACCGCGATATCGATGCGCTGGTGGTCATTGGCGGTGATGGTTCCTATATGGGTGCCAAACGCCTGACGGAAGAGGGTTTCCCTTGTATCGGTCTGCCTGGCACCATCGATAACGACGTGGCCGGTACCGACTACACCATTGGTTATTTCACTGCGCTTGAAACCGTGGTGGAAGCGATTGACCGGTTGCGCGATACCTCATCCTCACATCAGCGTATTTCCATCGTTGAAGTGATGGGACGTTATTGCGGCGATCTGACGCTGGCGGCGGCTATCGCCGGTGGTTGCGAGTTTATCGTGTTGCCTGAGATTGAGTTCAACCGCGAAGATCTGGTGTGTGAAATCAAGGCTGGCATCGACAAAGGTAAAAAACACGCGATCGTGGCGATCACCGAACACATCTGCGATATCGATGAGTTGGCGCGCCATATCGAGCAAGAAACCAAGCGTGAAACCCGCGCCACCGTGTTGGGTCATATTCAGCGCGGTGGTTCGCCGGTAGCTTACGACCGCATTCTGGCTTCCCGCATGGGCGCTTACGCCATCGAGCTGTTGTTGCAGGGCTACGGTGGTCGCTGTGTCGGTATCCAAAACGAGAAGATGGTGCATCACGACATCATTGATGCGATCGAAAATATGAAGCGTCCCTTCAAGGGCGACTGGCTGGAAACGGCGAAAAAACTCTACTGATCCCGTTTTAATTCAGGCAATAGAAGCCTCCGCATGCGGAGGCTTTTTTTATCCCTCGCAGCAGATATATTCCATAATCGTCTAGCCCAACATTTTTTATTCTTTAATTGATAGGAGAGTTTCTGGCAGGCTCTGATGCTAAATCAACCGATTGAGGTTGCGATTATTTTTCCTGGGAGAGCGAGTCGATGCGTATGCGTAAATGGGGTGTAGGTCTGACAATCATGCTGCTGGCGTCTGGTGCCATGGCGAAAGATATCCAATTGCTGAACGTTTCATACGACCCGACGCGTGAATTCTATCAGGAATATAACACCGCATTCGGTAAATACTGGCAGCAACAGACCGGCGATAAAGTCACTGTACGCCAGTCGCATGGTGGTTCAGGCAAGCAGGCGACCTCGGTCATTAACGGCATTGAGGCCGACGTGGTGACACTGGCGCTGGCTTATGACGTGGATGCTATCGCCGAGCGCGGACGCATTGATAAAGAGTGGATCAAACGCCTGCCGGATAACTCGGCACCTTACACCTCGACCATTGTGTTCCTGGTGCGAAAAGGCAACCCAAAACAAATTCACGATTGGGCAGATTTGATTAAACCGGGTGTCTCGGTGATTACTCCGAACCCGAAAACCTCCGGCGGTGCACGCTGGAACTATCTGGCTGCCTGGGGTTACGCGCTGCATCAGAACAATAACGACCAGGCCAAGGCGCAGGAATTCGTTAAAAACCTGTATAAGAACGTCGAAGTGTTGGACTCCGGTGCGCGCGGCTCAACCAATACTTTCGTTGAACGTGGTATCGGCGATGTGTTGATCGCCTGGGAAAACGAAGCGCTGCTGGCGGAAAAAGAGCTGGGCAAGGACAAGTTTGAAATTATCACCCCGAGTGAATCGATTCTGGCTGAGCCGACCGTGTCGGTGGTGGATAAGGTGGTTGATAAGCGCGGTACCCGTGATATCGCTACGGCTTACCTGAAGTATTTGTATACGCCAGAAGGGCAAACCATCGCGGCGAAAAACTATTACCGTCCACGTGATGCGGCAGTGGCGGCCAAATTTGCCGACCAGTTCCCGAAACTGAAGCTGTTCACCGTAGATGATACTTTCGGTGGCTGGACTCAGGCGCAGAAGGTGCACTTTGCCACTGGCGGTGTGTTCGACGAAATCAGCAAGCGTTGATGACGAATGGCAACAATAAAAAACCCCGGCAAGCCGGGGTTTTGTTATTTATAAGCAGAGTGAAATCAGGCTTTTTTAGCAGCAGCAGCGGCTTTGACGATCACGGCGAAAGCATCGGCTTTCAGTGATGCGCCGCCAACCAGCGCGCCGTCGATATCCGGCTGGGTGAACAGTTCTGCGGCATTCTTGTCGTTCACGGAACCGCCGTACTGGATGATCACTTCTGCAGCCACGGCTGCGTCCTGCTTGGCGATGTGATCGCGGATAAATTTGTGTACTGCCTGTGCTTGCGCAGGGGTAGCAGACTTACCGGTACCGATAGCCCAAATTGGTTCATAAGCGATAACCGCGCCTTTAAAGGCTTCAGCACCCTGGGTTTTCAGCACGGCGTCGATCTGGCGTGCACAAACTTCTTCGGTTTTACCCGCTTCGTTTTCTGCGTCAGTTTCACCGATGCACAGCACTGGGATCAGACCGGCAGTTTTCAGCACGGCAAATTTTTCGGCGATCGCAGCGTCAGTTTCTTTGTGGTAAGTGCGACGCTCGGAGTGGCCGATGATGATGTATTGAGCACCAACATCTTTCAGCATGTCGGCGGAAACTTCACCGGTGAATGCGCCGGACAGGTTCACGTCTACGTTTTGGGCGCCCAGGGCAATGCGGCTGCCGGCCAGTGCGTGCTTGGCCTGGTCCAGATACATGACCGGTGGTGCGATAGCAACGCCACAACCGTCAACGCTGCTCAGTTCATTGCGCAGCGCGGCGATCAGTTCGTTAACCATGTGAGTGCTGCCGTTGAGCTTCCAGTTACCCATAACTAATGGATGACGCATGTTTTTTCCTCCAACAAGGGAACGCGAGAGTCGAAATAACCACTGCCGGACCGGCAGTTTACCTGCCCAACAGTATAGAGATGATTAAGCGCGAAGGCTTTGCTTTTCGTCATTAAATAGCCAGCTGTTACGGCTCGGATAACGCCAGCTTAACCGGTTCAACAGCGAAAGTTATCCCTTTATCGCCGTTGTCTGCCACCACATAACGGATTGCGCCGATCTGCTGTTGGTAGAAGCGTGAACCTTTGCCTTTTTCCAACAGGTTAGCCACTTTGCTCAGGCTTTTTTCCACCGTCAGCGCCGGTTCAAACTGGCGCATCAGTGCGGCCATATAACTGATGGCGATGGTGCGGGTGGCCTTTTCTTCACTGCTCTGCTGCAGCGGCAGGTGGGTGATCTGCAGCGTTTTGATTTTGCCGGTGCCTTTTTCCAGCGCGATGGAGGCGTAGAGATTTTCGTTCAACTTGCTGGCTGCACGCGTCAGCAACGGCGTGTCGTCTTCTGCCGTTGCGATGGCACGAAATTCACCAATCGGCAGCGTTGGGTTGTCGCGGTTATATTTTTCGCGGAATTTTACCACCGTCAGATCAAACGTCGGCGCCCCGGCCAGCAGGTACGGCGCGGTGGGCGACGCACTGACGGCGGCATCCGGCGGATCGGCCCAGGCACTGCTGATACCCAACAACAGGCAGGCGATGGCGATGGTTTTTCTCAGCATGGCATACGACATCAAGAACAAAGATGGCTCCGATTAAAGCGATAACCGAGGGGGGTTGTCAAAGATCCCGCGCCATTATCGCTTGCTGACAGGAAAGCTGTGCGTTACTCCGCGTAATGCAGGGCGGAAATCTTCGCCCTGCAGCGCCTATGTTACACTGCACGGCAGAATATGGGCAGGCTAACAATGCAGGATTCAATGACAATACAACAGTGGTGCTTTTCGTTTAAGGGCCGAATTGGGCGGCGTGATTTCTGGATTTGGATGGTGTTATGGTTGCTGCTGATGGCGGTGGCTTTTTCTCTGGCCAGTCGTGAACTGGTGGATATCCAGACCATTGCATTCTTTATCGTGGGGTTGCTGTGGCCGACGGCGGCAGTGCTGGTGAAACGGCTGCACGACCGCAACAAAGCAGGCTGGTGGGCGTTGTTGCTGATCCTGGCGTGGTTGCTGGCGGCGGGCAACTGGCAAATGCTGGCCCCGCTCTGGCAATGGGGCGTCGGGCGGTTTGTCCCGACGCTGATCATTGTGATGATGATGATCGATTTGGGCGCGTTTGTTGGCACGCCCGACACCAACCGTTTTGGCCCACCGGCCGAACCGGTGAAGTTCGGCGCGGACTGAGGTAACAGCTTACCAGTATTGCTCGCTGGTGATATGGCCCGGCTTGCGGCGCAGGTGCTTGCGCATCTGCCGCTGATCTTTCAGCGTTTGTTGGGTATCCCGCACCATTTGCGGGTTACCGCACAGCATGACGTGGTCAGTTTCAGCGTCGAGGGGTAATCCCACCGCTGCTTCCAGCCGGCCATCCTCGATCAGCGCCGGCACGCGGCCCGTCAGTGAACCGCTGACTTCTTCGCGACTAACGATAGTCTGAATGCGCAGTTTACCGTTGTAGCGCTGCTGTAATTGTTGCATCAGCGGCAGGTAGCTGAGATCGCGCGCAAAGCGGGTGGCATGTACCAGCACCAGGTTTTTGAAACGCTCCAGGTCTTTGCCTTCCTGCAGCATCGACAGGTAAGGGCCAATCGCGGTACCGGTTGCTAACATCCACAGGGTGTCGCATTCAGGCACTTCCTCCAGCACGAAAAATCCGGCGGCCTCTTTGGTCACCATCACTTCCGACCCCGGCTGCAGCTGATTGAGGCGTGGGCTCAGTTTACCTTCCGGCACGGTAACCAGATAAAACTCCAGATTTGGGTCACTGGGAGCGTTGACGTAGGAATAGGCGCGTTGCACGCGCTCGCCGTCAATTTCCAGCGCCAGTTTGGCAAATTGCCCGGCGGTAAAAGGAGCAATGGGGGCATGGACGGTAATGCTGAACAGCCCGTCTGTCCATTGCGTGACTTGCGTAACCTTGCCATTAACCCAGTCAGCCATACTCTAAAGCTCCAATCGTCGAATCAAATAAGCGCAATGTCGTGAACCGGAAATAGCGTGCGCAGTACGCTCTATGCGATAGCCGTGGCCAAACAAACGGTTAAACAGTTGCAGCTCCGAGTTGCACAGGCTACTGCAGGCGGTGGCCGCCACGCCGATCGGGCAGTGGTTTTCCACCAGTAACATGCCCTGCGGATGCTCAACCAGTTCGGCCATGTAGCCATCATGCTGCCGCAGACGCACCAGTCGGGTGAGTTTGGCCTGATGGCAGGTTTCCTCTGACAGCTGTTCGGCATAGCGCTGATAAAGCTTGTCTTCGCGCGCATTCAGTAGCTGCTCCACCTCTTCAGCGCCAAACAACTGATGGGCAGATCCCAACATCTCCGCCGCCAGCCGATCGTGGCCATTGGCAAACTGGGCGTGGCCCTGATGGGTCAGCGACCAGTAACGGGTGGGGCGACCTACTTTGGTACGCGCTTCCTCGTAATCAACCAGCTCACGTTTCTCCAGGGATTGCAGATGCTGACGGATACCCATGGGGGTGATGTCCAGACGCTCAGCCAGCATTTTGGCTGAATGTGGCCCCAGGGTTTTTAACTGCAATAAAATCAGCTCTGTTGTTTTCATAAACCCAATCCCTATGGTGTTATTTTATTTCAAGATGATGAAAATAATTATCGATTAAATGCTAAAGCCAAACTATTGAAAGTTTGCCATTTTTAACCCATAAGCGGTAGACGTACAGTTTAATTTACGAGGCTGGTTGGCTTTGCTGCCACTGTGACGGAGATCAATATCTGTCTGAAACTCGCTAAAAAAATCAGATTTGTTAGCTTATGCCGCCATAGAGGGCTGCTCGCCGTTCTGGCTGATTTTCGGGCCATACCGGGACGCTGTGACGAGTTAATACGTTAACGAAGATAATGAGAAAAATAGAAAACTTTCACCTGTTGGTGATGCTTACCCTGTTAGTGGCCGTCGGTCAGATGGCACAAACCATTTATGTCCCCGTTGTCGCTGATATCGCTAAAGATTTCTCGGTACGTTCCGGTGCGGTGCAGCGCGTGATGGCGGCCTATCTGATGACCTATGGTTTCTCGCAGCTGATTTACGGCCCGCTGTCGGACCGTATTGGCCGCCGCCCGGTGATCCTGGCCGGGATGATGATTTTCATGATTGGCGCTCTGGGTGCGCTGTTGTCCAATAACCTGACGATGCTGGTTGCCGCCAGTGCCATTCAGGGGATGGGGACCGGTGTGGCTGGGGTGATGGCGCGAACCATGCCGCGTGATCTGTATGCCGGTACCTCGCTGCGCTATGCCAACAGCCTGCTTAACATGGGGATTCTGGTTAGCCCGCTGCTGGCGCCGATCATCGGCGGAGCATTGGCGATGGTATTTGGCTGGCGTGCCTGCTATGCCTTCCTGTTGGTACTCTGTGCCGGTGTGGCTTTCGCCATGTTCCGCTGGCTACCAGAAACCCGCCCGCAGCAGACCGAGAAACGACGAATGCTGGCAAGCTTCCGCAAGCTGCTGGCCGACGGGACCTTCAGTTGCTATCTGGTGATGCTGATTGGCGCTTTGGCGGGGATTGCGGTCTTTGAAGCCAGCTGTGGCGTGCTGATGGGCGGCGTGCTGGGTCTGAGCGGTCTGACCGTCAGTATCCTGTTTATTCTGCCAATTCCGGCGGCGTTCTTTGGGGCCTGGTATGCCGGTCGTGACGGTAAAACCTTCCACAGCCTGGTGTGGCATTCGGTGATCAGTTGCCTGCTGGCGGGCCTGATGATGTGGATCCCAGGGTGGTTTGGCGTGATGAACATCTGGACGCTGATTGTACCTGCGGCGTTGTTCTTCTTCGGGGCCGGTATGATGTTTCCGCTGGCGACCACCGGGGCGATGGAGCCATTCCCCTATCTGGCCGGTGCGGCTGGCGCGTTGGTCGGGGGCATGCAGAATATGGGCTCCGGCCTGGCGACCTGGCTTTCCGCCATGTTGCCGCAGACCGGGCAGTTTAGCCTTGGCCTGCTGATGTTTGCCATGGCGTTACTGATTCTGCTGTGCTGGTGGCCGTTGTCCCACCGGATGCAGCATCAGGGACATACCGTATAAAACGAACAGGGCGCCTTCGGCGCCCTGTTTAATTACAGCAGAAACTCGTGCAGCGCCGGGTCTTTACGATCCAGATAATGGGTCGAGCGGATGCGGCGGATAGTGCGTGACTTGCCGCGGATCAACAGCGTTTCCGTGGTGGCCATATTGCCCTGACGGCTAATCCCCTCCAACAAATCGCCCTTGGTGATGCCGGTGGCGGAGAAAATCACGTTGTCGTTGCGCGCCATATCATCCAGCAGCAGTACCTTGCCGGCTTCAATCCCCATCTCTTTACAGCGTGCCAGCTCCTCTTCGCCGATGCGACGATTCTCGGCGCTGTCGCCTTTGACCTGATGACGCGGCAGCAGGCGTGCCTGCATATCACCGTCCAGAGCACGGATCACCGCGGCAGAAATTACCCCTTCCGGCGCGCCGCCGATACCGTACATCACGTCGACTTCACTGTCTGGCATGCAGCTCAGAATTGAGGCCGCCACGTCGCCGTCGGGGATAGCGAACACTCGCACCCCGAGCTGCTGCATCTGGGCAATAACGCCATCGTGACGCGGCTTGGCCAGGATCACCACCGTCAGTTGGCTCAGTGGCTTGCCCAGGCAGACCGCGACGTTGTTCAGGTTCTCAGCCAGCGGCAGGTTAAGATCGATAGCGCCGCGCGCTGCCGGGCCCACCACCAGTTTTTCCATATACATGTCAGGGGCGTGCAGGAAGGTACCGCGATCGCCCACCGCCAGCACTGCCAACGCATTGGGCTGGCCCATGGCGGTCATGCGTGTGCCTTCGATGGGATCGACGGCGATATCCACCGCGTCGCCCTGGCCGCTGCCGACCTGCTCGCCGATATACAGCATCGGCGCTTCATCAATTTCGCCTTCGCCGATCACGATGCGGCCATCGATATCCACTTTATTGAGCATAATGCGCATTGCGTTGACCGCAGCGCCGTCGGCGGCGTTCTTGTCGCCGCGTCCCAGCCATTTATAGCCCGCCAGCGCGGCGGCTTCGGTAACGCGGGAAAATTCGATGGCTAATTCACGTTTCATGGCAAAACCTGTCTGTGAGAAAGGAAGAAAATATCGGCAAAGTTTATCACAGCACGCGGCGGCGGGGGCGGGGCAAAAAAATGCGCCGCCCGGAGGCAGCGCATGATGGGGGTTAACCGGGCAAACAAGCGTTAGTCGTGCTCTTCCCAGGCTTGTGCGCGGGCAACCGCTTTTTTCCAACCGCTGTAACGGAAGTTACGCTCGGTGGTTTCAATGCTTGGGCGGAACTCACGCTCGATGACCGCTTTGCTCTTCACTTCATCCAGGTCATTCCAGTAGCCGATAGCCAGGCCTGCCAGGAATGCGGCACCCAGTGCCGTCGACTCACGCACCTCAGGACGCTCTACACGAGTACCGAGGATGTCAGACTGGAACTGCATCAGGAAGTTGTTAGCGACCGCGCCACCGTCCACACGCAGCGATTGCAGGCGAGTGTTGGAGTCGGCTTGCATGGCATCCAGCACGTCGCGCGTCTGGTAGGCAATGGATTCCAGCGTGGCACGAATGATGTGGTTGCTGTTCGCGCCGCGGGTCAGGCCGAAGATGGCGCCACGGGCATACGGGTCCCAGTAAGGTGCGCCCAGGCCGGTGAAGGCCGGTACCACGTACACGCCGTTGCTGTCTTTCACCTTGGTGGCGAAGTATTCGGAGTCGGCCGCATCGCTGATCAGTTTCAGCTCATCGCGCAGCCACTGAATGGAGGCGCCGCCAATGAAGACGGCCCCTTCCAGCGCATAGTTCACTTCGCCGCGTGGGCCGCAGGCGATAGTGGTCAGCAGGCCGTGGTTAGAACGTACCGCTTCTTTGCCGGTGTTCATCAGCAGGAAGCAGCCGGTGCCGTAGGTGTTTTTCGCCATGCCCGGTTGAACGCACAGTTGGCCGTACAGCGCCGCCTGCTGGTCACCGGCGATACCGGCGATAGGGATACGCGTACCGCCTTTACCCCCGATGTTGGTCTGGCCGTACACTTCAGAAGACGAACGGACTTTTGGCAGCATGGCGCGCGGGATATCCAGCGCTTCCAGCATGCGTTCATCCCAGTCCAGCTCATGGATGTTGAACATCATGGTACGTGAGGCGTTGGTGTAATCGGTCACATGCACCCGCCCTTGGGTCATTTTCCACACCAGCCAGGTGTCGACAGTACCGAACAGCAGCTCACCGCGTTTGGCGCGTTCACGGGCGCCTTCAACGTGATCGAGGATCCATTTTACCTTGGTGCCGGAGAAGTACGGGTCAACCACCAGACCGGTGTTGTGACGAATGTACTCTTCCATGCCATCGCGTTTGAGTTTTTCACAGATGTCGGCGGTGCGGCGGCATTGCCAGACGATGGCGTTATAAATCGGTTTGCCGGTCTCTTTTTCCCAGACGATGGTGGTTTCGCGCTGGTTGGTGATGCCGATACCGGCGATCTGATCGGAATTGATGTCGGCTTTTGCCAGCACTTCCACCAGCGTGGAGCTTTGTGACGACCAGATCTCCATCGGATCATGCTCAACCCAGCCGGCTTTCGGGTAAATCTGCGTGAATTCACGCTGCGACACCGCAACAATATTGGCATCGTGGTCTAGCACTACGGCACGTGAACTGGTAGTTCCCTGGTCGAGAGCGACAATGTATTTTTTTTCTACAGTCATGATTTTAGTCCTGCTGTTGTTAACCGTTTTAAAACTGTGCCAATCACGCTTTACGCTGCTGAGCCTTGGCGGCGGGTTGTTCTTCGTCTACACAGACATCACACGGCAGATTGCGGCCAATGAGCATGCGGTAGCCAAAGGCACCCAGGCAGGCACCGATGATTGGGCCAAAGATAGGCACCAGGAAGTACGGAATATCACGCGCACCGGTGAAGGCCACTTTGCCCCAGCCAGCCAGATAAGCGAACATTTTCGGGCCGAAGTCACGGGCCGGGTTCAGCGCAAAGCCGGTCAATGGTCCCATAGAGGCGCCGATCACGGCAATCAGAATACCGATTAACAGCGGTGCCAGCGGGCCGCGTGGAATGCCGTTACCGTCATCGGTCAGCGCCAGGATCAGGCACATCAGGATCGCGGTAATCACCGTTTCAACCAGGAAAGCCTGGCCAACGGAGATGTGTGCATTAGGGTAGGTGGAGAAGATACCGGCCAGGGCCAGGCTTTCGTCGCTGCCGCGCACCATATGGTTGACCGCTTCAAAGTCGAAGAACAGGTTGTAATACAACCCGTAGACCAGCGCTGCTGCGCAGAAGGCTCCGGCGATCTGTGCGACGATGTAAGGCAGTACTTTGCGCCCGTCAAAGCAGGCAAACAACCACAGCGCGATGGTCACCGCCGGGTTGAGATGCGCACCGGAGATGGCAGCGGTCAGGTAGATGGCCATGGCAACGCCCAGGCCCCAAATGATACTGATTTCCCATTGACCGAAGCTGGCGCCAGCCAGTTTCAGCGCGGCAACGCAGCCTACGCCAAAAAATATCAACAGGCCGGTGCCGAGGAACTCAGCGATACATTGGCCTTTTAGGGTCGGACTGGTGGTTTGGCTCATAATGTTGTTGTCCTGCAAAACGGCGGTTGTGGGTTTATAGGCTCAGGGTGTGCATCAACCCGGCCTATGGGTACAGTTTTTTTCATCTCGTCCAATTATTAATTGAGGACGTGATGTAAATTTATCGTTAACGAACATAAACGAGAAATAGCGAAATCAAAATGTGTGTGCTGAGTCATAAAATTGAGCGAATTCGCGTCGTTTTGTGTTCTTTCTGCACCATAAAACTGTGATCTGACCAGTGTTCCAGCCACCGTTCGTTAACAAATCAATTTACGCACCCTGGGTATTTTCAGTTTTTGCTGATGGTGACGGCAGGAAAATTGCAACAGACTGCGCGTTGAGCCGGATGTTGCTAGACAGTCGGGGACAGGCTACTTACAATCGTTTTTATCGAAAGAAGCGTTTTATCGAGACAGGCGCGTTATTTTCAATAAAAGCGTGTGTCACTTGGCGCGATGCATATTCGCAGCAGTTGCAACCTGAGTTGCGGCCGTTACCTATAGATGTACGCCTTGCTATCATGAGGGGACTGAAGAATGTCATTTGAAGTATTTGAGAAATTGGAATCAAAAGTTCAGCAGGCGATCGATACCATCACCCTGCTGCAGATGGAAATTGAAGAGCTGAAAGACAAAAACAACACTCTTTCACAGGAAGTTCAGGCTGCCTCCGGCAACCACGAATCGCTGGTACGTGAGAACCAGCAACTGAAAGAAGAGCAGCACGTATGGCAAGACCGCTTGCGTGCGCTGTTGGGCAAAATGGAAGAAGTCTGATTCCGGATTGCACGATCGAAAAGGGCGCCCAAGGCGCCCTTTTTCATATCTGAAGATTACTCGATATCGAGTGGATCCTCGGACAGGATAATACCGGTATTGTCAGCATACAGATGATCGCCGGAGAAGAACGTCACACCGCCGAAGTTAACGCGGATGTCGCTTTCGCCAATGCTCTCACTGGCGGCACCCACCGGAATGGCCGCCATCGCCTGAATGCCGATGTCCAACTCTTCCAGATCGTCTACCTGACGAACCGCACCGTAAACCACGATGCCTTCCCATTCGTTCTGAGTTGCCAGACGCGCCAGTTCTGCGTTGATCAGGGCACGACGTACCGAGCCGCCACCGTCAATCACCAGGACGCGACCGCGGCCGTTTTCTTCAAGCAACTCGAATAACAGGCCGTTATCCTCAAAGCATTTCACCGTAGTGATTTGCCCGCCAAATGAAGTACGCCCGCCAAAATTGGAGAATAGAGGCTCAACTACGTTCACCTCTTCGTGATAGATGTCGCAAAGTTCGGAAGTATCGTATTTCATAGGATTTTACGTCTGTTTGCCGCTGGAATAACCAGTATATCCCTTTATTCGCCCTGTTGGCAAAATCATCAGTTCGATGGCTAACTGAGCACCACGCCAATAGCGAACAACACATTGGCCAGCAACGCGGCCTTAACCATATGTTCCAGCATAGGTCGCATGCCGGCAGGGGTCGGATCGCGCAACACGCGCAAGCCATGGCGGACCAGCAACGGGATGGCCAAGACAAACAGCCAGCCCCACAGGCTATGCAGGTTAAGCAGCGTGAACAGCGTAAAGCACGCCACCGCACCGATCAGCAGCAACACGTGGTAATAACGTGCCTTCTGCGGCCCAAGTCGGACTGCCAGGGTATTCTTGCCGTTGGCACGGTCGCTTTCGATATCGCGCAGATTATTGATATTGAGCACGGCAGCAGCCAGCAGGCCGCAGGCGGTGGCCGGCAGCATCACGATGCTGTCAAAGGTGTGGGTTTGCAGGTAGAAGGTGCCTGCAACGCTTAGCCAGCCGAAAAATACCAGCACCGAAATATCACCCAGGCCTAAATAACCATAGGGTTTGTTGCCCACGGTATAGGTAATGGCGGCGACGATAGAAAGCCCGCCCAGCACCAGGAAGCCCACCACGTCGCTGGGTTGTTCACAGGCTACGGCGATCAGTGAACAGCCAGCCAGAGTGATCAATACCACCGTCACTATCAGCGCACGTTTCATCTGCGCCTGGGTGATCATGCCTTTTTGCATGCCACGTAGCGGCCCGATACGGTCTTCTTTGTCGCTGCCTTTTACCGCATCGCCATAGTCGTTCGCCAGGTTGGAGAGAATTTGTAGCAGGCCGGCCGTCAGCAGTGCCAGCAGTGCCACGCCAGGCTTCAGGCTACCTTGCCAGGCGGCTATGGCAGAACCGACGACGATCGAGGCAAAGGCCAGCGGCAGGGTGCGCGGTCGTAAACTTTCAAGCCAGGCTCTGGCCGGGGAGGTGGTAGTTGATGAGCTCATTTTTCGCTTCAGAGTTAGTGGCTGCGTCCGTTAGAAATAATTGTGGGAGGCATAATGCCTCCCACAGATGACTGACTGGACATGATTGAGCGATTATAGGATAAAACGACTCAAATCTTCATCCGCTACCAGTTCATCCAGATGATTACGTACGTAATCCGCATCAATTGTAATGGATTGACCGTTAATTTCACTCGCATCATAGGAAATATCTTCCATCAGACGCTCAAGCACGGTGTGCAAACGACGCGCGCCGATGTTTTCGGTGCTTTCGTTAACCTGCCATGCGGCTTCAGCGATACGGCGGATACCTTCGGCGGTGAACTCAATATTGACGCCTTCGGTGCCCATCAGCGCTTTGTACTGCTCGGTCAGCGAAGCGCTTGGCTCGGTCAGAATACGCTCGAAATCTTCGGTGGTCAGCGCCTGCAACTCAACGCGGATCGGCAAGCGGCCCTGCAGCTCAGGGATCAAGTCTGATGGGCTGGCGGTCTGGAATGCGCCGGAAGCGATAAACAGAATGTGATCGGTTTTCACCATGCCGTGCTTGGTGGAAACGGTACAGCCTTCCACCAGCGGCAGCAGGTCGCGCTGCACGCCTTCGCGAGAGACGTCCGGGCCGGAGCTTTGGCCGCCGCGCTTACAGATTTTGTCGATCTCGTCGATAAACACGATGCCGTGCTGTTCAACCGCTTCGATCGCCTGTTCTTTCAGCTCTTCCGGGTTCACCAGCTTGGCCGCTTCTTCTTCCACCAGCAGTTTGAAGGCTTCTTTGATCTTCAGCTTGCGTGGTTTCTGCTTCTGGCCGCCGAGGTTCTGGAACATCGACTGCAGCTGGTTGGTCATCTCTTCCATGCCTGGAGGCGCCATGATTTCTACGCCCATCGGCGCAGCAGCCAGATCGATCTCGATTTCTTTGTCGTCCAACTGGCCTTCACGCAGTTTCTTGCGGAATGCCTGGCGTGCCGCGGACGGCTCCTGATGCTCTTCCGCCTGGCCCCAGTTGTTCTTGGCCGGAGGCAGCAGTGCGTCAAGGATGCGCTCTTCTGCCAGCTCTTCGGCGCGGGTACGGTTCTTGTCGATGGACTGCAGACGCACCATTTTGATCGCGGCATCGGTCAGATCGCGGATGATGGAATCCACTTCTTTCCCGACGTAGCCCACTTCGGTGAACTTGGTGGCTTCAACCTTGATGAACGGCGCATTGGCCAGTTTTGCCAGGCGACGGGCGATTTCGGTTTTACCGACACCGGTCGGGCCGATCATCAGAATGTTCTTTGGCGTGACTTCATGACGCAGCATCTCGTTGAGCTGCATCCGGCGCCAGCGGTTACGCAGGGCAATGGCAACGGCACGTTTGGCTTTGTTCTGGCCAATGATGTAGCTGTCCAGTTCGCTGACGATCTCGCGCGGGGTCATTTCAGACATAGTATTCGATCCTTACGCTTTGGAAGGCAATTCTTCAATGGTGTGGAAATGGTTGGTGTAAATACAGATGTCACCGGCGATGTTGAGGGACTTATCAACAATTTCGCGGGCGCTCAGCTCGGTATTTTCCAACATCGCGCGGGCGGCTGCCTGGGCGTACGGACCGCCGGAGCCAATCGCAATCAAATCATTTTCAGGCTGGATCACGTCACCGTTACCGGTGATGATCAGCGAGGAGTTTTCATCCGCTACCGCCAGCAGCGCTTCAAGCTTGCGCAGCATGCGGTCGGTACGCCAGTCTTTTGCTAATTCAACGGCCGCTTTCACCAGGTGACCCTGATGCATTTCCAGCTTGCGCTCGAACAGCTCAAACAGCGTGAAGGCATCCGCGGTACCACCGGCAAAACCGGCAATCACTTTATCGTTATACAGGCGACGCACTTTCTTCACGTTGCCCTTCATTACCGTATTGCCCAAGGTAGCCTGGCCATCGCCACCGATCACTACCTGGCCGTTGCGGCGTACGCTTACAATTGTTGTCACGAGCAGACCCTCGTTGAAGACGGAAAGAAGCCCTCGCAGTATCTGCTTGCACAGACACTACGAGGCATATTGAGAGTATAGATGGGGGGGGATTGACGCTTTTCAACCCCCAACGGAGAGGGGAATGCAACTTGACATGCCTACGCCCTTCAGGCGCGACAGGGTTTTGTCCGCAGCAGCCCGGCTGCTGTAAGGGCCGAGCACCACACGGTTCCAGCCACCGCCGGCGGTGATACGGCTTTCAATACCCTCAAACGCCAGACGCGCACGCACGGACTCCGCCTGATCGGTTGCGCGGAATGAGCCACACTGCACCATCCACTTCTGCTTCGACTCAGGTTTGGTTTCCTGCTTGGCCGTTTCCTGTTTCACTTCCGGCTTGGTTTCCGGTTTGACCTCAGGTTTCGGCTGCTTAACCTGCACCGGCGGCGGTGTCACCGTCTGCGGCTTGGGTTGTGGCTTGGGCTGAGCCGGCTGCTGCACCGGTGCTGTCGTCGCGCCGCTGTTAAACGGATTGCGCGGTTGAGCTACCTGCTGCTGCTGGATCTGCTGTTGTTGCACCTGCTGCTGTTGCTGCAGACGGCTACGGGCAGCGGCCTGTGAAGGGTCGTTATACGGCACTTCATTCAGCTGCGTTGGGCGTTGTTGCATATCTGCCTGCATCTGATCCAGCAGTTGGCGTTGTTCTGCAGTCAACTGAGTCTTGGTGTTGGTGGTGCCGCCGGCCGTAGGTTCGGTCGGGGTTTGCACGCCAATCTGACGATTCTCCAGCTCTTTGATGTAGCGCCAACGCTCTTCCGGCTTTGGCGGCAAGCCGTTGCCCGGACGACTGCTATGCACAGGCAGCAGCGGAGTGTCATCCGGCTTGTTGTGCGTTATGAAATAGAGGCCACCGATAAAGATCACCAGAAGTGCGACGGCCAGCGCCAACACGGTTTTGGAGACCTTCGGAGAACTGCGTTTTTTACGGCTGGGGGTTTTACGCTTAGCTCCTGCTGCGCGCCCTCGGCTTACATAGTCTTTTTGTGCCACTATTATTCCGCTGTGTCCTGATGAGGGGATAAGTCCGTCATGTTACTGAACCCTAAAATATTTGACTAGCGTTTAGGGGCAGCGGTGCTGCCTCTGATAATCAATTCACTGTCCAATAGCCGGGAGCCACTTGCCACTGTCTGTCCGTGTAGCTGCTCCAACAGCAACAACATTGCCTGCTGGCCAATCTGGTAACGGGGTTGAGCCACCGTGGTTAACGGCGGGTCGCAATACTGTGCCAGTTTGATGTCGTCAAAGCCGACGATAGACAGGTCCTGCGGGACTCGCAACCCCATCTTTTTCGCCTGCGACAGCACGCCGATCGCCATGACGTCACTGTGGCAGAAGACGGCCGTCGGCGGTTTTGGCTGTGCCATCAACGCCGCGAGCGCCTGAGCACCCGCTTCGTAGGTGAAATCACCCCGGGTAATATAGCTGCTTTCGACGCTAATGCCATTACGACGTAGCGCCTGAATGTAACCTTGCAGCCGATAATGGCTGAGCGGCATCTGCTCCGGCCCGGCGACACAGGCGATTTGCTTGTGACCGAGCTGATGCAAATAATGTACGGCTTCGAAGGCGGCGGTCAGGTTATCGATGTGAACCGTCGGCAGTTCCAGCTCCGGGGCAAACTCGTTGGCCATCACCATCGGCGGCAGATTACGCTGCTCTTCCTTGCTGGCATCGAACGGCAAATTGGAACCGAGCAGCAGCATGCCATCGATTTGTTTGGTGATGATCAGATTGACGAAGGTGCGTTCCTGCTGGTTTTGCTGCGCGCAATCGCCAATCAGCACCAGGTAGCCCTGTTGTGCTGCGGTTTGCTCGATCCCCTGGATCACATCGGCGAAAAACGGATCGCAAATGTCGGGGACGATCACCAGGATGGTTCGGGATTCGTTACGTTTGATATTGCGGGAGAGGGCATGAGGAGAATAGCCCACGGCCAGCACGGCCTGTTCCACTTTCTGACGCGTCGGCGTTGACACCTTTTCCGGGTTCATCAGCGCACGCGACACGGTTGCCGTTGAAACGCCCGCCATTTCGGCAACGTCTTTCATGGTTGCCATGGGTAACTCTTTCTTGTGTTCCAACGCCTTTCTCCTTGCGTTAGCCCCATGCCAACGCGACTACTTCAGTTGCTCACAAATTCTTACCGTGCGGTGGTGTTGTTATCATTTAGCGCCATCCGCGTTCAAACATTCCGTCACGCTGCTGCAAGAGGTGACAAAATTGCCTTCACAGACATTCTAAACAGAATATGTCCTGCCTTTGTTACCTAATTTGCATAAAAAGTGTGACCTGGGAAGGTTTTTTAGCGTTCGCTCGCAATTTCAAGGGTAAACGTTTGCCTGGTAGGAACTGAATCGGACTTTTCTGGGTTCAACTGTCTATAGGATCAATGTCCAGCGTCCACTTCACCTTACGCGCCTGCGGCAGGGTGCTGACCAGGGGCAGGGAGCTTTTCATTATCTGTTGCAGCACCCGCCGAGAAGGGTGTTGCAATAGCAATTGCCAGCGGAAGCGGCCACCGCGTTTCGACTGCAGTGCCGGGACCGGCCCCATCACCCACAGCGAATCGTCTTTCAGCGGGCTGGCCTCCAACAGGTTGCGCAGCTGCTGCAAGAATTGGGGGGCCTGCTGGTTATCGTGATCTTCCGAACGCACGATAATATGGCTGGTGTAAGGCGGCAGGAACACGCTATTGCGCTCTGCCAGCGTTTGTTTGGCAAAGGCGTCGTAGCCCTGTTGCAGCAGAATTTGCAGCAGTGGGTGTTCCGGGTGGTGGGTCTGTAACAGCACCTCTCCGGGCTTACCGGCGCGGCCTGCCCGACCGGAGACCTGGGTGTACAGCTGGGCAAAGCGTTCTGCGGAACGGAAGTCGGCTGAGAACAGCGCGCCATCGACGTCCAGCAGGGCTACCAGCGTGACATCCGGGAAGTGGTGACCCTTGGCCAGCATCTGGGTGCCGATCAAAATGCGCGAGCCGCCGCGGTGAATATCTGCCAGATGCTGCTCTAGCGAACCCTTGCGGCTGGTGGTATCGCGATCGATACGGGTGATCGGGATTTCCGGGAACAGCGGCGCCAGTTCGTTTTCCAACTGTTCGGTGCCGACGCCGACCGACACCAGATGGGTAGAGCCGCATTGAGGGCACTGGTGGGGGACCGGTCGCTGGCTGTCACAGTGGTGGCAGCGCAGTTGACGATGATTCTGGTGGAAGGTGTAGTAATGATCGCAACGCTGGCACTCGGCGATCCAGCCGCACTCGTGGCATAGCAGCGCCGGGGCATAACCGCGCCGGTTCAGGAACAGCATCACCTGATTACCGGCCTTCAAATGGTGTTGCATGCTTTTCAGCAGCGGCTGCGAAAGACCCACCTTCAGCGGCAGGCCTTTTAGATCGATCAGGTGCTGCGCCGCTGGTTTGGCGTTACCCGCACGTTGGGTGAGTTTGAGCTGGCGATATTTACCCAATTGCACATTGTGCAGGGTTTCCAGCGCCGGTGTGGCGGTGCCCATCACCATTGGGATGTTTTCCTCGCGGGCGCGGAATACCGCCAAATCGCGGGCGTGATAGCGCCAGCCTTCCTGCTGTTTATAAGAGCTGTCGTGCTCTTCGTCGATGATGATCACGCCCAGTCGAGAGAACGGGGTAAACAGCGCCGAACGGGTACCGATGACAATCGCCGCCTCGCCGCTGCGGGCGCGCAGCCAGACTGACAGACGTTCGCTGTCATTGAGGCCGGAGTGCAGCACCTCCACCGGCGCATTGAAGCGCTCGCGAAAGCGGGCAATGGTCTGCGGTGTCAGGCCGATTTCCGGTACCAGCACCAGCGCCTGCTTACCTGCTGCCAGAATATTTTCCAGCACGCTGAGATAGACTTCGGTCTTGCCGGAACCGGTGACCCCGGCCAGCAGCCAGGTGGCAAACTGGTCGTCTTCGCTGCGGATGGCACCTACTGCGGTGGCCTGTTCGGTATTCAGCCGCAGCCGCTCACCCAACACTTCAAAGCCGGGCCGCCAGTCCTGCGTAGCCACCGTCTGTGCCCGTAGATCGATCAGCCCCTTGGCGCGCAATGCCTGCAAGGCGCTCTCGGTTAATGCCAGTTCACTGACCTGGTGGCGATAGACCGGGCGCTGCAGCAGCGCGGCCAGCGCCTGCTGCTGTTTGGGCGCTCGCTTCAGGCTCTCTGGCAGCGTGGCGCGGCCCTGTTCGGTAGCGAACCATTGCCACAGCGGGGCCGTTTCAGCCGGTTTCCCCTGGCGCAGCAGGATGGGCAGCGCGTGGAACAGCACTTCACCGATCGGATAATGATAATAGTCGCTGGCCCAGCGCAGAATGCGCCACAGGCTGGGGGAGAACAGGGAGGCGTGGTCGATTACGCTGTCGATGGGTTTGAGCTTATCGAGCGGTAATTCGCTGGTCTCGCTGCAGCCGGTGACGATACCGATCGCCCGTTGCTTGCCCCAGGGCACGGCTACGCGAGCGCCGACAGCCGGCTGCAGGCCTTGCGGCAGCAGATAGTCGAAGGTGCGGGCGAGGGGTACCGGCAAAGCAACGTGAACAACAGGCATGGGGTCATCCAGAGTAAAAAAAACAGTCCATCAGTTTACACGGCGCACCGGCAAATGTACGGTTCCGATTGCGCGGTACTTTTAATTCTGTATAATTTGCCGCCTTTGGTATAATTCGATACCAAATTTTTTATCAACCACGTGTGGTGTCTGGCGAAACAGGGCTGGATAGCGACACGGCCTTAACTGAGGTTTCCCATGAAACAAGGTATCCACCCAAAATACGAAGAAGTTACTGCTAACTGCTCTTGCGGTAACGTGATCAAAATCCGCTCTACAGTGGGTCACGATCTGAACCTGGACGTTTGTGGCGAATGTCACCCGTTCTACACTGGCAAGCAGCGTGATGTTGCTACCGGTGGCCGCGTTGACCGCTTCAACAAGCGTTTCAGCGTGCCAGGCGCTAAGAAATAAGATTTCTTATCGTCAGATGAAAAAGGCGCCTTCGGCGCCTTTTTTCGTTTCTACCGTCTGCAGTTGCAGACCGGCGCTTAGTATTCCCAGGTATCGGGATCCACACCCAATTCACGCATCAGCAGTTTCGCGGCTTCCGGGATTTCATCGCTGCGTTCTTTGCGCAGGTCTTCGTCGTTCGGCAGCGGCTGGCCGGTAAAGGCGTGCAGAAATGCTTCGCACAGCAATTCGCTGTTGGTGGCATGGCGCAGGTTATTCACCTGGCGACGCGTCCGTTCATCTGTGAGGATTTTCAGGACCTTCAGCGGAATAGATACCGTGATTTTTTTTACTTGCTCGCTCTTTTTACCGTGTTCAGCGTAAGGGCTGACATACTCGCCGTTCCACTCAGCCATGGGACACCTTAAATTTGTCAGAAAAATTACAAAATTCTAAAAACCGGCCAATTATGCCCGATCTTCACTGTTCTCACTAAATAAATGTCAATTTTACGCGACCAGGGTCACTGAATGCGGACGATCAATAGGCGTCGCCTATGCATTCCGGGTTAACATCGTATCGTCATCTCAAACTGGCATAATTTTAGCGGGTATTAAGGCTTTGCTCAATCTATACGCAAAGAAGTTTAGATGTCCAGATGTATTGACGTCTATCCTCACTGCGATTAATCTTTAGGCCTCATTCATCCGAATCCCGAGAGCCGAGAGACCCTATGACGCGTAAACCAGCCACGATTGCCGTACGTAGCGGCCTGAACGATGACGAACAGTACGGCTGCGTTGTCCCGCCGATCCACCTTTCCAGTACCTATAATTTCACCGACTTCAATCAGCCTCGTGCTCATGACTACTCACGTCGCGGCAACCCGACGCGTGATGTGGTCCAACGGGCGCTGGCAGAACTGGAAGGCGGCGCCGGTGCGGTGATGACCAGCAGCGGGATGTCGGCGATCCACCTGGTGACCACGGTGTTCCTGCAACCCGGGGATCTGCTGGTGGCACCGCATGATTGCTACGGTGGCAGCTATCGTCTGTTCGACAGCCTGAGCAAGCGTGGTGCTTACCGCGTACTCTTTGTCGATCAGGGGAATGAAGAGGCGTTGCAGCAGGCGCTGGCGCAAAAACCCAAGCTGGTGCTGATTGAAAGCCCAAGCAACCCACTGCTGCGCGTGGTAGATATCGCGGCGATTTGCGATGCGGCCCATGCCGTGGGGGCGTTAACGGTGGTGGACAACACCTTCCTCAGCCCGGCGTTACAGCAGCCGATTGGGTTGGGTGCCGATCTGGTGGTGCATTCCTGTACCAAATACCTCAATGGCCATTCCGACGTGGTGGCCGGCGCGGTGATTGCCAAAGATAAAGATCTGGCGGTGGAATTGGCGTGGTGGGCCAATAATATCGGCGTAACCGGCGGCGCGTTCGACAGTTATTTGCTGCTGCGCGGCATGCGTACTCTGTCGCCACGTATCAAGGCGGCGCAACAAAACGCCGATGCGATTGTCAGTTATTTACAGCAGCAACCCTTGGTGAAAAAGCTGTATCATCCTTCTCTGCCACAGAACCCTGGGCACGAGATTGCACGTCGTCAGCAACGCGGCTTTGGCGCGATGCTCAGCTTTGAACTGGACGGTGATGAAGCGCTGCTGCGTCGTTTCCTGTCTGCCCTTGAGCTGTTTACTCTGGCAGAATCCCTGGGCGGCGTAGAAAGCCTGATCTCGCATGCAGCGACCATGACCCACGCAGGTATGGCGGCAGAAGCCCGTGCGGCAGCCGGTATTTCCGAAAGCCTGCTGCGTATCTCCGTGGGTATTGAAGACAGTGAAGATTTGATTGCCGATCTGGAACGAGCCTTCCAGGCGGCGGCAACGAGGTAAGCATGAATGCAATTGCGGTAGCAGGGCCGGTGAGCGGGCGTCAACTGCACAAGTTTGGCGGCAGCAGCCTGGCGGACGTGAAGTGTTATCTGCGGGTGGCCGGGATCATGGCCGAATACAGCCAACCGGGTGACATGATGGTGGTGTCGGCGGCCGGTAGCACCACCAACCAACTGATTAGCTGGCTGAAGCTAAGCCAGAGCGATCGTCTTTCTGCGCATCAGGTTCAGCAGACGCTGCGCCGCTATCACAGCGAATTGATCGGTGGTCTGTTACCGCCGGAAACCGCCGAGCCGCTGATCGCCGAATTTATTCAGGATCTGGAGCGTCTGGCGGTGTTGCTAGATGAAAAACTCGACGATGCCGTGTATGCCGAAGTGGTGGGGCACGGTGAGATCTGGTCGGCGCGGCTGATGGCGGCGGTGCTGAACAAACTGGATATGCAGGCGGCCTGGCTGGATGCGCGCGATTTCCTGCGTGCGGAACGCGCCGCTCAGCCACAAGTGGATGAAGGCCGCTCTTACCCGCTGCTGCAACAGTTGCTGGCTCAGCACCCGGGTAAACGCCTGGTGGTGACCGGCTTTATTTCACGCAACGACGCCGGTGAAACCGTGCTGTTGGGGCGTAACGGCAGTGACTATTCCGCTACCCAGGTCGGTGCGCTGGCCGGTGCGGAACGCGTGACCATTTGGAGCGACGTGGCCGGGGTTTACAGCGCCGATCCACGCAAGGTGAAAGATGCCTGCCTGTTGCCGCTGCTGCGGTTAGATGAGGCCAGTGAACTGGCACGCCTGGCGGCACCGGTGCTGCATACACGCACCCTGCAGCCGGTGTCCGGCAGTGATATCGATCTGCAACTGCGTTGCAGTTATCAGCCGGAACAAGGCTCAACGCGCATCGAGCGCGTGCTGGCCTCCGGCACCGGCGCGAAGATTGTCACCAGCCATGACGACGTGTGTTTGATTGAGCTGAACGTTGCCAGTCAGCATGATTTCAAACTGGCTCAGAAAGAGCTGGATTTGGTGCTTAAGCGCGCGCAGATCAAACCGCTGGCGATCGGCATTCATCCGGACCGTAATCTGGTCCAGCTGTGTTACACCTCGGAAGTGGTGAACAGCGTGCTGCGTACTTTGCAGGACGCGGGGCTGCCAGGTGAGCTGCGACTGCGTGAAGGACTGGCGCTGGTGGCGCTGGTGGGCGCGGGTGTGTGCAAGAACCCACTGCACAGTCACCGCTTCTATCAACAGTTGAAAGACCAGCCGGTCGAGTTTATCTGGCAGGCCGAAGACGGCATCAGCCTGGTGGCGGTGTTGCGTCAGGGGCCAACCGCGTTGCTGATCCAGGGCCTGCACCAGACTCTGTTCCGCGCGGAAAAACGTATTGGCCTGGTGCTGTTCGGCAAAGGCAACATCGGCGCACGCTGGCTGGAGCTGTTTGCCCGCGAGCAGAAAAATATTTCTGCCCGCAGCGGCTTTGAGTTCAGCCTGGCGGGCGTAGTAGACAGCCGCCGTAGCCTGCTGAATTACGACGGGCTGGATGCCAGCCGTGCCCTGGCATTCTTTGAGGACGAAGCGCAGGAGCTGGATGAAGAGTCCTTGTTCCTGTGGATGCGTGCTCATCCGTTCGACGATTTGGTGGTGCTTGACGTGACCGCCAGTGAAGAACTGGCCGAGCAGTATCTGGATTTCGCCAGCTACGGCTTCCATGTGATCAGCGCCAATAAATTGGCGGGGGCATCGTGCAGCGATAATTATCGTCAAATCCGCGATGCCTTCGCCAAAACCGGTCGCCACTGGTTGTATAACGCTACCGTCGGCGCCGGCCTGCCGGTCAACCATACGGTGCGCGATCTGCGCGACAGCGGTGACAGCATTCTGGCGATCAGCGGCATCTTCTCCGGCACGCTTTCCTGGTTGTTCCTGCAGTTCGACGGCACGGTGCCGTTTACCGAACTGGTGGATCAGGCCTGGCAGCAGGGGCTGACCGAACCCGATCCGCGGGTCGATCTCTCCGGCCAGGACGTGATGCGCAAGCTGGTGATCCTGGCGCGCGAGGCGGGCTACGATATTGAACCGAATCAGGTGCGAGTTGAATCGCTGGTGCCTGCGGGTGCCGAGCAGGGTTCTGTCGATCAGTTCTTCGAAAACGGCGATGCGCTGAACCAGCAGATGCTGCAGCGTTTCGAGGCTGCCAGTGAAATGGGGCTGGTGCTGCGCCACGTAGCGCGCTTCGATGCTAATGGTAAAGCGCGTGTCGGCGTGGAAGCGGTTCGGCCTGAACATCCGCTGGCGTCGTTGCTGCCGTGCGATAACGTGTTTGCCATCGAAAGCCGCTGGTACCGCGATAACCCACTGGTGATCCGCGGACCGGGTGCCGGTCGTGACGTCACCGCGGGGGCTATCCAGTCAGACCTTAACCGTTTGGCGCAGCTGCTTTAATTTTCTTGTGGGCGCGGATCTGCCGCGCCCCTCGTTTTTCCTGCCATAATTCTCTTTATCCTGAACATGAAATTCTTTCTCTTAACGGGTGAGGATTAATCATCCTATTACCCTCAGTTTCCTGTTGACTCTTTAGCCAACATACGGCATTTTCTATCTAGACGTCTAAACGTATAGACGCTTATCAAAACAAAGCAAAACAGTGATCGATAAGAGGCGGACAGGGTATGAGTTTTTTTCACGCAAACCAGCGGGAAGCGCTGAATCAGAGTCTGGCAGAGTTAAACGGCCAGATTAACGTATCATTCGAGTTCTTCCCGCCGCGCACCAGCGAGATGGAAGACACCCTGTGGCAGTCCATTGATCGTTTGAGCAGCCTGAAACCAAAATTTGTCTCTGTGACCTATGGCGCCAACTCTGGCGAGCGCGATCGCACCCACAGCATCATCAAAGGGATTAAGGAGCGTACCGGCCTGGAAGCGGCACCGCACCTGACCTGTATCGATGCCAGCCCGGCTCAGCTACGTGAGATTGCCACCGATTACTGGAACAGTGGTATCCGTCATATCGTGGCGCTGCGTGGCGACCTGCCGCCGGGCGGTGGCAAGCCTGAGATGTATGCCACCGATCTGGTGACGCTGCTGAAAGACGTCGGTGATTTCGACATCTCGGTGGCGGCCTACCCTGAAGTGCATCCGGAAGCCAAAAGCCCGCAGGCGGATCTGATCAACCTGAAGCGTAAAATCGATGCCGGTGCCAACCGCGCGATTACCCAGTTCTTCTTTGATGTAGAAAGTTACCTGCGTTTTCGTGACCGCTGCGTGGCGACGGGTATCGACGTGGAGATCGTACCGGGCATTCTGCCGGTGTCCAACTTCAAGCAGTTGCAGCGTTTCGCCACCATGACCAACGTGCGCGTGCCGAGCTGGATGACCAGCATGTTTGAAGGGCTGGATGACGATGCCGAAACCCGCAAAATGGTCGGCGCCAATATCGCGATGGACATGGTGAAAATCCTTAGCCGCGAAGGGGTGAAGGATTTCCACTTCTATACCCTGAACCGCGCCGAAATGAGTTACGCGATTTGCCACACGCTGGGTGTGCGTCCGGCGGCCGTGGCCTGAAGAAAATGCCGGTCAGTGCAAACTGACTGGCAGGGTTATTTGCCGATGATGGGTTAAACATCTGGCACCAGTGTTGATGAGCGAGCGCGAGCAACGCAGATCAGAATCGAGCGGTTGGCGGCACGTTCTTCATCACTTAAAACATCATCCCGATGGTCTGCTTCACCCGCCAATACAACGAACGTGGTTCGCCCATCGTCAGCTGTTCGCCTATCTGCATACGTTCGAGAATTACCCCGAAGTTGACGGCAACCGGCGGCTACGGCTGAGTGCCTTATAACCCATCAGCGACGGAAAAAAAACGGCCCCTGTGAACAGGAGCCGTTTTTTACAACGCTCAACCTAGCCGGTGTTACGCATCCCGGCGGCAACGCCGGCAATGGTCACCATCAGCGCCTGCTCAACGCGGGCATCCGGGTGTTCCTGCTGGCGTGAGCGGTGCAGCAGTTCGGCCTGCAGCACGTTCAGCGGATCGGTATACACGTTACGCAGCGCGATGGATTCGGCGATCCACGGCAGGTCTTCCATCAGGTGCGCGTCATTGGCAATGGTCAGTACCACCTTAATGTCGCTTGCCAACTGGTCGCGCAACTGCTGGCCCAGTGGCCACAGTGATTTGTCGACCAGGCGCTGATCGTAGTATTCCGCCAGCCACAGGTCGGCTTTGGCGAACACCATTTCCAGCATCGCAATACGGGTGGAGAAGAATGGCCAGTCGCGGCACATGGCTTCCAGTTGATCCTGTTTGCCTGCTTTCACCGCTTCCTGCAAACCGGCACCGGCGCCCAGCCAGGCCGGCAACATCAGGCGGTTCTGTGTCCAGGCGAAGATCCACGGAATGGCACGCAGGCTTTCTACACCGCCGTTTGGCTTACGTTTGGCGGGGCGTGAACCCAGCGGCAACTTGCCCAGCTCCAGTTCCGGCGTTGCGGCGCGGAAATACGGCACGAAGTCCGGATTTTCACGCACGTAGCCACGGTACATTTTGCATGAGGTGTCTGACAGGTCATCCATCAGCGCGCGCCACTCTTTTTTCGGTTCTGGCGGCGGCAACAGGTTGGCTTCCAGGATCGCACCGGTGTACAGCGCTAGGCTGCTGATGGTGACTTCCGGCAGGCCAAATTTGAAGCGGATCATCTCGCCCTGTTCGGTGACACGCAGGCCCCCTTTCAGGCTGCCCGGCGGTTGCGACAGCAGTGCCGCATGTGCCGGAGCACCGCCACGGCCAATCGAGCCGCCGCGGCCATGGAACAGGGTCAGCGCCACTCCGGCTTTTTCACAGGTTTTGATCAGTGCGTCTTGCGCGCGGTACTGCGCCCAGGAGGCCGCCATCACCCCGGCGTCTTTTGCCGAGTCAGAATAGCCAATCATCACCATCTGTTTGCCCTGGATAAAGCCGCGATACCAGTCAATATTCAGCAACTGGGTCATCACGTCATCGGCGTTATTCAGGTCGTCGAGGGTTTCGAACAGCGGGGCCACCGGCAGCGCGAACGGGCAACCGGCTTCTTTCAGCAGCAGATGGACCGCCAGGACGTCAGAAGGTGTGCGTGCCATGGATATCACATAGGCGGCAATTGAGCCTTCCGGCGCTTCGGCGATCACCCGGCAGGTTTCCAGCACTTCCTGGGTATCGGCACTCGGTTCCCATTTCAGCGGCACCAGCGGGCGTTTGGAGTTCAGTTCGCGGATCAGGAATGCCTGTTTGTCGGCTTCCGACCAGCTTTCGTAGTCACCCAGGCCCAGATAACGGGTCAGTTCGGCGATGGCTTCGGTGTGACGGGTGCTTTCCTGACGCACGTCGATACGTACCAGCGGCACGCCAAAGCAGCGCACGCGACGCAGGGTATCCAACAGCTGACCATTGGCGATGATGCTCATGCCACAGGCCTGCAGCGACTGATAACAGGCGAACAGCGGTTCCCACAGCTGATCGTTTTTCACCAGCAGGTCGTGTGGCTTCAGGACGCGCTCGCCTTTCAGGCGGCCTTCCAGATAAGCCTGAGAGCTCATCAACTGGCTGCGCAGTTGCTTCATGATCTCGCGGTACGGTTCTTGCACCTCGTCGCCACCGGCCCGTGCGCGCAGTTCCGGGGTACATTCGGTCATCGACAGCTCGGACACCAGCACCTGAATATCGCGGGTGAACAGATCGCAGGCCTTCCAGCGGCTCAGCAGCAGCACGTGGCGGGTAATTTCAGCCGTCACGTTTGGGTTGCCGTCACGGTCACCGCCCATCCAGGAGGTGAAACGTACCGGCACCGCTTCTGCGGGCAGGCTGTAATCGATGGAGTTTTCCAGTTGTTCGTTGAATTCGCGCAGGAAGGCCGGGACCCCTTCCCACAGGCTGTTTTCCACCACCGCAAAGCCCCACTTGGCTTCGTCGATCGGTGACGGGCGGTTTTTGCGGATCTCGTCGGTGTGCCACGACTGCGCCACTAATTGACGCAGGCGGCGCATGATCTTGTTGCGCTCGTAGTCGGCCAGATCGTTATGGTCGAGTTGGCTGAGGCAGGTGTTGACCTCAACCAGCTTGTGGATCAGGGTGCGGCGGGTGATTTCCGTCGGGTGCGCGGTCAGCACCAGCTCGATGGAAAGCTGCGACACGGCATTTTGCAGTTCTTTGGTGCTGAGCTTTTTGTCTTTTAGCCGGGTGAACAACTGCGCCAGCGCTTCCGGGTTGCTGGCGGCTTCACCATTAGGTGAAATGCTGTGGTACTGCTCAGCGGTATTGGTCAGATTGAGAAACTGGCTGAAGGCGCGTGCGACCGGCAACAACTCGTCGTTGGACAGGTTTTGCAAGGTGGAAAGCAGCTCCTGACGATGCGCTTCGTTACCTGCACGTGAAGATTTGGAAAGCTTACGGATAGTTTCAACGCGATCGAGAATATGCTCGCCCAGCGCTTCTTTGATGGTATCGCCGAGCAATTTGCCGAGCATACTGACATTACTTCGCATTGCCGAATATTGTTCGTTCATATAACCCCTGACCCAATTCTGTATGATTTTTATCTTGTAAGTAAATTTCACGTGTCAGGCCAACAGCGCCTGTTTCATCTCGCCACGTTCCTGTCCAATGGTCAATTGACACTATTTTTAGCAAAAAAACATCAAAATCGGCGCATTTTCTGAAATTTAATTACGGCACGCCGGTTATCAGTCTGGCTTATTTCATTGGTTTTCTACGCCTTAAGAGGTAGGAGGATGATAAATCATTAACCCTACCTTGTATCCGGTTTATTGGCGACAGAAGTGGCTGACCAATTGACTCAGCAGCTTGCGTGTCGGTTCGATAAAGCCGGTATCGATGTATTCATCCGGCTGATGTGCCTGGTCGATAGAGCCGGGGCCCAACACCAGCGTTGGACAGACCTGCTGGACGAACGGGGCTTCGGTGCAGTAATTGACCACCTGCGTGCGGGTGCCCAACAGTTTCTCAATCACGGCCACCATCTGGTGATCGGTCGGGCACTCGTAACCCGGCACCGAAGCATGCAGTTCCTCAATGCTCAAGCGGCCCGGCCAGCGCTGGCTGACCGGCTCCAGCGTTTGGTGCATCAGTTCATTGATGTTGTCGAGCGTCATGCCCGGCAACGGACGGATATCCAGATGCAACTCGCAGCAGGCGCAAATGCGGTTGGCTGCGTCGCCACCGCTGATATGACCGAAGTTCATGGTCGGGTAGGGCACGGCAAAGGCCGGGTTGTTAAAGCGCTCTTGCAGCGTTTTGCGCAGCTCCATCAGGCGGCTGATGGTTTCATGCATCAGGTCGATAGCGTTCACGCCACGCGCCGGGTCGCTCGAGTGACCTGATTGGCCGACGATGCGGATGGCGTTGGCCATGTGACCCTTGTGCGCGCGTACCGGCTGCAGCGAGGTTGGCTCACCGATAATGGCAAAGTCCGGACGGATACTGGTCGAGGCGGCGAAATAACGTGCACCGGCCATCGTCGTTTCTTCATCTGCGGTTGCCAGAATGTACAACGGCTTGGTCAGCTTGCTGGCGTCGATGTCGCGCACGGCATCCAGAATAAAGGCAAAGAAGCCTTTCATGTCGGCAGTACCCAGACCGTACAGCTTATTGTCGTGTTCGGTCAGGGTGAAGGGATCGCGCGTCCAGCGCCCTTCATCATAAGGTACGGTATCGGTGTGACCTGCCAACAGCAGGCCACCGCTGCCTTCGCCAATACTGGCCAGCAGGTTAAATTTGTTACGGCTGTCCGGCACCGGTTGCACGTCGACGCTAAAACCCAAATCGGCGAACCAGCCGGCCAGCAAGTTGATTAATGCTTCATTACTCTGATCGAGGGCGCCATCGGTGGCGCTGATCGACGGAGTGGCGATCAACGCCCGGTACAGCTCAATAAATGGAGGTAATTTCATCTTCACTGTTGACAGCCTTTGGTTAGGTTGGTATCAATATTCATGCAGTTATTGTGAATAAAAATACAGTAAGCTGGAGCGTAAGGGAACCCGATTCCCGGATGATTATAAAAACATCAACGCTCGACCTCGTGGGTGAACGGCAAAACAACGCTGGTGAGCCTGGAAACCTGAGTCGAATACGACCCAACGCAAGTCAAGAAGGTGAAAGGCCCCATGTTGAATACGCTGATTGTCGGTGCCAGCGGTTATGCCGGAGCAGAGCTCACGGCGTACCTTAATCGTCACCCACACATGAACATAACCGCTTTAGCGGTTTCAGCGCAAAGTGCAGATGCAGGAAAATTGCTTTCCGATTTGCACCCCCAGTTAAAAGGTATCGTCGATCTGCCGTTACAACCGCTGGTTGACGTTGCCAAAGCCGCGGTGGGCATCGACGTGGTGTTTCTGGCCACGGCGCATGAGGTCAGCCACGACATCGCGCCGGCGTTTCTGGCCGCAGGTTGCGTGGTGTTCGATCTCTCTGGCGCGTTCCGCGTAAAAGATACCGCCTTCTATAGCCAATACTACGGTTTTGAACATCAGCATGCTGACCTGCTGGAGCAGGCGGTGTATGGTCTGGCGGAGTGGCAGAGCGACAAAATCAAACAGGCACAATTGATCGCCGTACCGGGTTGTTATCCGACGGCGGCGCAGTTGGCGCTAAAACCGCTGATCGATCAAGACTTGCTGAACCTGGATCAGTGGCCGGTGATCAACGCGACCAGCGGCGTGAGCGGTGCGGGCCGTAAGGCCAGCGTTAACACCAGTTTTTGCGAGGTGAGCCTGCAGCCGTACGGTATTTTCAACCACCGTCACCATCCGGAAATCGTCGCGCATCTGGGCGTGCCGGTCATCTTTACGCCACATTTGGGTAACTTCCCGCGTGGTATTCTCGAAACCATTACCTGTCGCCTGAAAGCCGGTGTGACCGCACAGGATGTGGCCGCCGTTTACCACGCCGCCTATGACGACAAACCGCTGGTACGGCTGTATGACCAGGGCGTACCAGCATTGAAGTCAGTCGTCGGGCTGCCGTTCTGTGATATCGGCTTTGCCGTACAGGGCGAACACCTGATCGCGGTGGCGGCGGAAGACAACCTGTTGAAAGGCGCAGCCGCTCAGGCGGTGCAATGCCTGAATATCCGTTTTGGGTTCCCGGAAACCCAGTCATTACTTTAATAAATCACCAGCGTGGGATGTAAACAGCGATGAACCCGTTAATTATCAAATTAGGTGGCGTGTTATTAGACAGTGAAGAGGCGCTGGAGCGTCTGTTTACCGCACTGGACAGCTACCGTCAGCAGCATCAGCGCCCGTTGGTGATCGTTCACGGCGGCGGTTGCGTGGTGGATGAGCTGATGAAAAAGCTTTCCCTGCCAGTGGTGAAGAAGAATGGCCTGCGTGTGACGCCGGCCGATCAGATCGACATTATCACCGGCGCGCTGGCCGGCACTGCCAACAAAACCTTGCTGGCGTGGGCCATCAAGCATCAGATTAATGCGGTCGGCCTGAGCCTGGCAGACGGTGGCAGCGTCACCGTCACCCCGCTGGATCCGGCGCTGGGCCACGTGGGCAATGCGCAACCGGGCTCCCCGCTGCTGCTCAATACCCTGCTGGCTGCCGGTTACCTGCCGGTGATCAGCTCTATCGGCATTACCGCCGATGGGCAGTTAATGAATGTGAACGCCGATCAGGCGGCGACGGCCCTGGCCGCCACGCTGGGTGCGGATTTGATCCTGCTGTCGGATGTCAGTGGCATCCTCGACGGGAAAGGACAACGCATCGCAGAAATGACGGCGCAAAAAGCAGAACAACTGATTGCTCAGGGCATCATCACTGATGGTATGGTGGTGAAGGTGAATGCGGCGCTCGATGCAGCCCGTACCCTCGGTCGCCCGGTAGATATCGCCAGTTGGCGCCATGCCGATCAGCTTCCTGCTCTGTTTAACGGCGTGTCAATTGGCACCCGGATCCTCGCTTAAATTTAGAATTAAAAAGGAAAAGACCATGCAAAACCAAGGCATCAAAAAAATCGTTCTGGCGTACTCTGGCGGTCTGGATACTTCGGCCATCATTCCCTGGCTGAAAGAAAACTACGGCGGCTGCGAAGTGGTGGCGTTCGTCGCGGATATCGGCCAGGAGCGCAGCGATCTGGAAGGTGTGGAGCAAAAAGCCCTGCAATCCGGTGCCTCTGAGTGTCACGTGGTTGATCTGCGTGAAGAATTCATCCGTGACTATGTTTACCCAGTGCTGCAGACCGGCGCCTTGTATGAAGGCAGCTACCTGCTGGGCACCTCAATGGCGCGCCCGATTATCGCTAAAGCGCAGGTTGAACTGGCGCTGAAAGTCGGCGCTGACGCGGTGTGCCACGGCGCAACCGGTAAAGGTAACGACCAGGTGCGTTTCGAAACCACCTATACCGCGCTGGCCCCACACCTGAAAGTGGTTGCCCCTTGGCGTGAGTGGGACCTGCGTTCCCGTGAAGCGCTGTTGGACTACCTGAAAGAACGCAACATCCCGACCACCGCATCGCTGGAAAAAATCTACAGCCGTGACGAGAATGCCTGGCATATCTCTACCGAAGGTGGCGTGCTGGAAAGCCCGTGGAATGCACCGAACAAAGACTGCTGGGTTTGGACTGTTGACCCACAGGAAGCGCCGGATCAGCCTGAGCAAGTGACCATCACCGTAGCAAAAGGCTGCGTAGTGGCGGTTAACGGTGAAGCACTGAGCCCGTACAAATGTCTGGAAACCCTGAACGTGCTGGGTGCCAAGCATGGCGTGGGCCGTATCGACATCGTGGAAAACCGTCTGGTGGGCATCAAATCCCGTGGTTGCTACGAAACCCCGGGCGGGACCATCATGGTGGCGGCACTGCGTGGCGTTGAGCAACTGGTACTGGATCGCGACAGCTTCAAATGGCGCGAGCAGCTGGGTCTGGAAATGTCTTACGTGGTGTACGATGGCCGCTGGTTTGCTCCACTGCGTCGTTCACTGCAGGCCTCTGCCGAAGCGCTGGCCGAAGAAGTTAACGGTGAAGTGGTGCTGCAGCTGTATAAAGGCCAGGTGACGGCGATTCAGAAGAAATCCGCCAACAGCCTGTATTCCGAAGAGTTCGCGACCTTCGGCGAAGACGAAGTTTACGATCACAGCCACGCGGGCGGTTTTATCCGTCTGTTCTCACTCTCTTCACGCATTCGCGCGCTGAACGAGATAAAGAACAAGTAACTTATTAATCATTCGGCGTGACTTGATAGGGGCGCAGCGTGCTGCGCCCCTATTCGCATAAAATTTCAGGAGTAAAGGTATGGCACTTTGGGGCGGACGGTTCAGTCAGGCGGCAGATCAGCGGTTCAAACAATTAAACGATTCTCTGCGCTTTGATTATCGCCTGGCGGAACAGGACATCGTGGGTTCCGTGGCCTGGTCGAAAGCGCTGGTCACCGTCAACGTATTGACGGCAACCGAGCAGCAGCAGCTTGAGCAGGCGTTGAACGGGCTGTTGGCGGAAGTGCAGGCCGATCCGCAGGCGATTGTCAGCAGCGATGCAGAAGATATTCACAGCTGGGTGGAGCAGAAGCTGATCGACAAAGTCGGTGATCTGGGCAAAAAGCTGCACACCGGGCGTAGCCGTAACGATCAGGTCGCGACCGATCTGAAATTGTGGTGCAAACAGCAGATCGGCGAACTGCATCAGGCGATTGTGCAACTGCAACTGGCACTGGTGGAAACCGCCGAAGCCAACCAAGACGCGGTGATGCCGGGCTATACTCACCTGCAGCGCGCGCAGCCGGTAACCTTTGCCCACTGGTGTTTGGCCTATGTGGAAATGCTGGCGCGCGACGAAAGCCGCCTGCAGGACACGCTGAAGCGCCTGGACGTCAGCCCGTTGGGCAGCGGTGCGCTGGCCGGTACCGCCTATCCGATTGATCGTGAACAACTGGCCGGTTGGCTGGGTTTTGCCTCCGCCACTCGCAACAGTCTGGACAGCGTTTCCGACCGTGACCACGTGCTGGAGTTGCTATCCAATGCCTCCATCAGCATGGTGCACTTGTCGCGCTTTGCCGAAGACCTGATCTTCTTCAACAGCGGCGAAGCAGCCTTTGTCGATCTGTCTGACCGCGTGACCTCCGGCTCCTCGCTGATGCCGCAAAAGAAAAACCCGGATGCGCTGGAGCTGATCCGCGGTAAGTGTGGCCGCGTGCAGGGCGCATTGACCGGCATGATGATGACGTTGAAAGGCCTGCCGTTGGCTTACAACAAAGACATGCAGGAAGACAAGGAAGGGCTGTTTGACGCGCTCGATACCTGGATGGACTGCCTGCAGATGGCGGCCCTGGTGCTGGATGGTATTCAGGTGAAACGTCCGCGCTGTAAAGAAGCGGCGGAGCAGGGTTACGCCAACTCGACAGAACTGGCGGACTATCTGGTCGCCAAAGGCGTGCCGTTCCGTGAGGCGCACCATATTGTCGGTGAAGCGGTGGTGGAAGCCATCCGTCAGGGCAAGGCGCTGGAAGCCCTGCCGTTGACTGATTTGCAGAAGTTCAGTGCGATCATTGGCGACGATGTGTACCCGATTCTGGCGCTGCAATCTTGCCTGGATAAGCGCTCAGCCAAAGGCGGCGTTTCTCCTCAGCAGGTCGCCAGCGCGATCGCCGCAGCGAAACAGCGCTTGGCTTAACCAGGTTACTCAGTATAAAGGGCGCAGTTCATATGCAGAACTGTGCCCTTTGTTTTTGGAAGGATTACTCGCCCGGGCAGCGCTGGCAGCGTTCCGCCTCGGCCTCGCCCAGTTTGAGCCTGGCTTGCAGATCGCGCAGCGCGGTGCGCAGGCCTTCTTCGATGACCGGATGGTAGAACGGCATGTCCAGCATCTGGTTGATGGTCATTTGTTGTTGGTGTGCCCAGGCCAGCAGGTGGGCGATATGCTCAACGTCCGGCCCCATCATCTCTGCGCCGAGAAAACGCCCGGTGCCTTGTTCGCCGTAGACGTGCAGGATGCCCTTATTGCGCAACATTACGCGCGAGCGCCCCTGATTCTCGAACGACACCTCACCGATTTCAAAACAGCCGCAGGCGCTGAATTTCTCGCTCAATTCGCGGAAGGTGGAGCCGACCATGGCGATCTGCGGATCGGAAAATACTACCGAGATCGCGCTGCGGCGCAGGCCCGGCGTGACTTCCGGGAAGCTGCCGGCATTGGTCCCGGCAATACGTGCCTGATCGCTGGCTTCGTGCAACAACGGCAGTTGGTTGCTGGCATCGCCGGCGATAAAGATGTGTGGCAAGCTGGTTTGCATCGTCAGACGATCGGCCTGGGGTACGCCCCGGGTATCGAGTTGCAGGCCGGTATTCTCCAGGCCCAGATTATCGACGTTCGGGCGGCGACCGGTAGCGGCCAGTACGTAATCCACCATGATCTCCTGCGGCTTGCCGTGTAAATCCTGATAGCGGATAAATACTTTGTCGCCTTCGCGCTGCATCATCTCGACTTTCACATCGGCATCAAGATAGAACTCTTCGCCCAGGGCTTTGGCCGCGTAATTGCGCACCGTGCTGTCGGTCAAGGGGCCGACGGCGCCGCCAACGCCAAACACTTTGGTCTCGACCCCGAGACGATGCAGCGCCTGACCCAGTTCCAGACCAATCACACCTGGCCCGAACACCGCCACGGACTGTGGTAAATCATCCCAGTTGAAGACGTCGTCATTGACGATCAGTCGGTCACCCAGCGCATTCCACGCTGCCGGCCAGCTTGGACGGGAACCCGTGGCGATAACGATCCGCTGCGCCACGATGCGCGTATGCTCATCCACCTGCAGGGTGTTGTCGTCGAGAAAGCGGGCGTAGCCGCTAATTTTGTCGCCGGCAGGGATCTGGTCGACGCCTTCCAACACAAAGCCGACGAAGCGGTCGCGTTCATGTTTGACGCGCTCCATCACTTCACGACCGTTAATGGTGGTTTTGCCTGCGGGATACACGCCAAAGCCCGGCGCACGTTCGATTTGATGCACCGCTTCGGCGGCGGCGATCAGTAATTTGGATGGCATGCAGCCAACGCGTGCACAGGTGGTGCCGTAGGCTCCGCCCTCAATCATCACCACGCTGGGGGTCGAAAGCTTGGCGGCGCGATAGGCACCCAGACCGGCGGTGCCGCCGCCGATAACCGCGACGTCAACATTCAACTGTTTCATATCCGCTCCTGAAAGCTAAAAAAAGGGCGGGCCGGAGCCCGCCAAAAGTTCACGTTGGCTTTGTTATTACTTATTAATCAGGCTGACAGGAAAGTTTCCAGGTCATCGCTACCGCCAATATGACGGCCACCGATGAACACTTGCGGTACCGTGGCGCGACCGCTGACGGCGCGCAGGCTGACGGTTGTCGCGTCCTGACCCAGTACGATTTCCTCATACTGAATGCCGCGCTCCTGCAACATTTGTTTGGCTTTGGCGCAGAACGGGCAACCCGGCTTGGTAAACAGCGAAACCGACTCCTGCACTTTGAATTCCGGCGCCAGGTATTTCAGCATGGTGTCGGCATCCGACACTTCAAACGGGTCACCTGGCTTGTTCGGTTCGACGAACATTTTTTCCACTACGCCGTTACGCACCAGCATCGAATAACGCCATGACCGTGGGCCAAAGCCCAGATCGGCTTTCTCGACCAGCATGTTCATGCCTTTGGTGAACTCACCGTTGCCGTCCGGCACGAAGGTGATGTTCTCAGCGTGTTGATCGGCTTTCCAGGCGTTCATCACGAAGGTGTCGTTCACCGAGACGCACAGGATGCTGTCAACGCCGTGCTGTTTGAATACGCTGGACAGCTCGTTGTAGCGCGGTAAATGGCTGGAAGAGCAGGTTGGGGTGAACGCACCCGGCAGCGAAAATACGATGACGGTTTTATCTTTAAACAGATCCTGGGTAGTGACATCGATCCATTGGTCACCCTGACGAGTATGGAAGGTCACCTGAGGAATTTTTTTGCCTTCTTGGCTGGTAAACATGAATTAACCCCTTAATTAGGAAAAATAAATTTTTGCTATCAGCGTTGTGCCGCTTTGTTGGGACACATTATTGCCGCCGGGGCTTGATAGATCTAATCGCTCGTTGCTATCTTATCTATCGCCATGAGCTATCGTGGTCTGGAGGGAAACAATGAATATTCGTGATTTAGAGTACCTGGTCGCCTTGGCCGAGCACCGGCATTTCCGCCGTGCCGCCGATTCATGCCATGTTAGCCAACCCACGCTCAGTGGGCAGATCCGCAAGCTGGAAGACGAACTGGGTGTGATGTTGCTCGAACGTACCAGCCGCAAGGTGTTATTCACCCAGGCAGGTCTGCTGCTGGTGGAACAGGCGCGTACCGTGCTGCGCGAAGTCAAAGTTCTGAAAGAGATGGCCAGCCAGCAGGGTGAAGCCATGTCCGGGCCGCTGCATATCGGCCTGATCCCGACCGTCGGACCTTATTTGCTGCCGCAGATCATTCCTACGCTGCACAAAACCTTTCCCAAGCTGGAAATGTACCTGCATGAAGCGCAAACCCAACAGCTGCTGGCGCAACTCGACAGCGGCAAACTGGACTGCGCGATCCTGGCCCTGGTGAAGGAAACGGAAGCCTTTATTGAAGTCCCGCTGTTTGATGAACCCATGAAGCTGGCGGTGTACTCCGATCACCCATGGTCGCAGCGCGACCGCGTGGCAATGCCGGATTTGGCAGGGGAAAAGCTGTTGATGCTGGAAGACGGCCACTGCTTGCGCGATCAGGCGATGGGCTTTTGCTTCCAGGCCGGGGCTGACGAGGATACCCATTTCCGGGCAACCAGTCTGGAAACGCTGCGTAACATGGTAGCGGCAGGCAGCGGTATTACGCTGTTGCCTTCATTGGCGGTACCGCCACAGCGTGAGCGTGACGGCGTTTGCTATCTCGAGTGTTATAAACCCGAACCCAAGCGCACCATTGCGCTGGTGTACCGCCCCGGCTCTCCATTGCGCAGTCGTTATGAGCAATTGGCCGAGGCGATCCGCGAGCACATGCAAAACTACCTGGGTACCAAGTTAAAACAGGCGGTTTAAGCCGTTCAGCGCAGCCACCCGGTAGGCTTCGGCCATGGTCGGATAGTTGAAGGTCGTATTAACGAAATACTCGATAGTATTGCCTTCACCTTTCTGCTCCATGATCGCCTGACCGATGTGGATGATCTCCGCCGCACGCTCACCGAAGCAATGGATCCCGAGGATCTGCAGGGTGTCGCGATGGAACAGGATCTTCAGGCTGCCGACATTCATCCCGGCAATCTGCGCACGGGCCAGATGTTTGAACTGAGCGCGGCCCACTTCATACGGCACCTTCATCGCCGTCAGTTCCTGCTCGGTTTTACCGACGGAGCTGATTTCCGGAATGGTGTAGATACCGGTCGGGATGTCTTCAATCAGATGTCCGCTGGCTTCACCGGAGGCAATCGCCTGCGCGGCAATACGGCCCTGATCGTAAGCGGCAGATGCCAGGCTCGGATAACCAATCACGTCACCCACGGCATAAATGTGCGACAGCGCAGTCTGGTACATGCTGTTCACTTTCAGCAGGCCACGGCTGTCTGACTCCAGACCGACGTTCTCCAGCCCCAGTGAGTCGGTGTTACCGGTACGGCCGTTGGCATACAGCAGGCAGTCTGCTTTCACTTTCTTGCCGGACTTCAGGTGAACAATCACGCCGTCGTCGGTGCCTTCGATCTTCTCGAACTCTTCGTTGTGACGGATCACCACGCCGTTGTTCCAGAAGTGGTAAGACAGCGAGTCCGACATTTCCTGATCGAGGAACGCCAGCAGGCGGTCGCGGGTGTTGATCAGATCGACCTTCACGTTCAGACCACGGAAGATAGACGCATACTCACAGCCGATGACCCCGGCGCCGTAAATGATTACGTGGCGCGGCTCGTGGTTTAATTCGAGAATGGAATCGCTGTTATAAATGCGCGGATGGTTAAAGTCGACGCTCGACGGGTTGTAAGGGCGTGAGCCGCAGGCGATGACGATATGATCGGCGCGGATGGTGTCCTGGGTGCCGTCCATATAACTGACGCTGACGGTGTTGGCGTCAATAAAGCGCGCATCGCCGGCGAACAGCTTGCATTGGTTACGCTCATAGAATCCCTGGCGCATCCGGGTTTGCTGGTTAATCACGTTATCGGCGTGGCGTAAAATATCAGGGAATGTCGCGCTGAGCGTGCGTGAATTGTTATAAAGCGGGTTCTGGTTGAATTCGATAATGCGGCTAACGGCGTGGCGGAGGGCTTTGGACGGGATGGTACCCCAGTGGGTACATCCGCCGCCTACGTTATTGTACCGTTCGATAACGGCCACGCGGGCGCCCTGTTTCACCAACCCCATAGCGGCACCTTCACCACCAGGGCCCGAGCCAATAACTATGGCATCAAATTGATAGTGCTGTTGCATAGGGGAGAGACCTGTCTTATACAAAATTACAACGGTATCTTAACATCATAGCGCTGAGTGCCCAATCACCATTAGGCTTTTTGAGGCAAAGCACAAATGGTGCAGGCGGAAACTGTGACAGGACGCGTTTGTATAAATGCTGTTGCAATAAAATTTGCTATATTGCCGGGTCTACGGCGTTAGACTGACAAAATGGATCTTATCTGGATATGCATATGGGCGTCAGAGCACAACAAAAAGAACGGACTCGTCGTTCCCTCATTGAGGCGGCCTTCAGCCAGCTAAGCGCCGAACGCAGCTTTGCCAGCCTGAGCCTGCGTGAAGTCTCGCGTGAAGCGGGCATCGCACCGACGTCATTTTACCGTCACTTTCGTGACGTGGATGAGCTGGGATTAACCATGGTTGATGAAAGCGGCCTGATGCTGCGTCAACTGATGCGCCAGGCACGCCAGCGTATTGCCAAGGGCGGCAGCGTGATCCGCACCTCGGTCTCCACCTTTATGGAGTTTATCGGTAACAATCCCAACGCCTTCCGTCTGTTGCTGCGTGAACGCTCCGGCACCTCGTCGGCCTTCCGTGCGGCGGTGGCGCGTGAGATCCAACATTTTATCGCCGAACTGGCAGATTACCTCGAGCTGGAAAACCATATGCCGCGCAGTTTCACCGAGGCGCAGGCGGAAGCCATGGTGACCATCGTGTTTAGTGCCGGTGCTGAAGCGCTGGACATCGATATCGAACAGCGGCGTCGGCTTGAGGAACGTTTAGTGCTGCAACTGCGGATGATTTCCAAGGGTGCTTATTATTGGTATCGCCGCCAACAAGAAAAAGCTTCTGTATCCCACGTATAAAAGGTAGAAAGCGATGGAAAAACCAAGCCGTGAGAATGGCACCTTACTGCTGGCGTTGATTGCCGGCCTGTCGATCAACGGTTCGTTCGCCGCGCTGTTCAGCTCGGTGGTGCCGTTTTCGATTTTCCCTATCCTGACTTTGGTGTTGGCGGTTTACTGTCTGCACCAGCGTTATTTGCACCGTGCGATGCCGGACGGCATGCCCAAACTGGCCGCCGCGAGTTTCCTGCTGGGGGTGTTGTTGTACAGTGCGATCGTCCGGGCCGAATACCCGCAGATTGGCTCTAACTTCCTGCCGGCGATCATTTCCGTGGCGTTGGTGTTCTGGATTGGTATCAAGCTGAAGGCGCGCAAGGCGCTGGATGAGAATACGCCGGCCTGATGGGCGTAAAGCAGGGGCGCAGCAATAATGGCGCCCCTGTCAGATTAAACGCGTTTTTCCAACAGTACGCCGCATTCCATATGATGGGTGTACGGGAACTGGTCAAACAGCGCCAGGCGGCTGACCCGATGGGTTTCCTGCAAGGTTTCCAGATTGGCGCACAGCGTTTCCGGGTTGCATGAGATATACAAAATACGCGGGTAGGCCTGCACCATTTTCACCGTTTCATCATCCAGCCCACTGCGTGGCGGATCGACAAAGATGGTTTCGCAGTTATAACTGCTCAAGTCGATACCTTTCAACCGATTAAACTCGCGGACTCCGTTCATCGCCTGAGTAAAGTCTTCCGCTGCCATGCGGATAATCTGCACGTTATCGATATGGTTGGCGGCAATGTTGTATTGCGCCGCCGCGACCGAAGGTTTGGCGATTTCGGTCGCCAGTACCCGCTCGAAGTTACGTGCCAGTGCCAACGAGAAGTTACCGTTGCCGCAATACAGCTCCAGCAGATCGCCTTTGGAACCGGCTGTCGCGTCCAGCGCCCATTCCAGCATCTGTATGTTCAGCGCCGCATTCGGCTGGGTGAAGCTGTTTTCCACCTGACGGTAGATCATGTCGCGGCCGGCGACCGGCAGCACTTCGTCGACGTAATCCTGATCCAACATGATTTTCATTTTCGACGCACGGCCAATCAGCTGCAGGTCAAAGCCCTGTGCGCGCAGATCATCACGCAGCTTTTCTGCCTGCTGCTGCCAGGCGTCGTCCAGCTTGCGGTGATACAGCAGTGAGGCGATGATTTTGCCGCTGCGGGTCGACAGGTAGTCAATCTGGAACAGTTTGCGGCGTAGAACAGGCTCTGGCTTGATGGCGGCGATCAGTGCACTCATCAGACGGTTAATCAATTCGCTGGCGGCGGGGAACTGATCGACACGGATGCGCTGCTTGGTCTGTTGATCAAACATGATGTGGTACATCTCGTCTTCATCATGCCAGATGCGGAATTCGGCGCGCATGCGGTAGTGGCTGACAGGCGAGCGGAACACTTCCGGCTCGGGTGCCGTGAACGGTGACATCAGCGTCTTCAGCCGGGCAGTTTTCTCCGCCAGTTGGTCATCGTAACGTTCAATAGGCAAATTCTCGGGCGTCATGTTTCTTCTCGTCAGGCAAATTTGATCAGCGGGGATTGTAGGGAATCAGCCCGTGAAGTCCAGTTTTGTCGTGTTTATTATTTGTAACATTGGTAGCAGTCTAGACATCTATTTACATTGATCGTAGCATTGTCATCCGGCCTCAAGCAGCGAGTGAAAAGGGAATCCGGTTTGAATCCGGAGCTGACGCGCAGCGGTAAGGGGAAGTCACGGCGATAGCGTTTTACGCAGACACTGTCCATTGCAGGATGGGAAGTCATCGCCCGGTGCAGGTAGCTCACAGGCTGCCCGCAACTCCCAAGCCCGAAGACCTGCCGGTGTTACGTCGCAATGTCCGTGGCCGTCGCGAAATACCGGCCATGATCCTGCGGCATCCACCAATTAAGTTTGGATGCTTTTTCATGACAATTACAAAAAATACACTGCTGGCGGTGGTTTCTTCCATCACGGCTTTTTCTGGATGGGCGCAAGACAACACCACAGCCAATAACAGCGATGATCTGGTGGTTTCCGCCAACCGCTTTCCACAGCCGGTTTCTTCCGTACTGGCACCCACCTCTGTCGTCACCCGCAATGATATCGACCGCTGGCAGGCAAAAAGCCTGACCGACGTGATGCGCCGCCTGCCGGGGGTAGATGTCGGGCAGAATGGTGGCCTGGGACAAAAAAGCTCGCTGTTTATCCGCGGTACCAACTCCAGCCATGTCCTGGTGTTGATCGACGGTATTCGCCTTAACCAGGCCGGCATCAGTGGTTCTTCTGACCTTAGCCAGATCCCGATTTCGCTGGTGCAGAAAGTCGAATATATTCGCGGACCGCGTTCGGCTGTCTATGGTTCCGATGCCATCGGTGGCGTGGTGAACATTATTACCACCCGTGAAAAGAACGGCACTACGCTTTCTGCCGGTGTGGGTTCAAACGGCTATCAGGCCTATGACGCCTCCACTCAGCAACAGTTGGGCGACAGCACGGTGGCGACGCTCGCCGGTAACTATACCTATACCAAAGGCTATGATGTAGTGGCTTACGGCAGTACCGGTATGCAGAGCCAGCAGGATCGCGATGGCTACATGAGTAAAGCGCTGTACGGCGCCGTTGACCATCAGTTCAATGAGGCCATTAGCGGCTTTGTGCGTGGTTATGGTTATGACAACCGTACGGCTTACGATGCTTATTATTCCTCCCCGACCAGCCCACTGGTAGATACTCGCAAGCTGTACAGCCAGACCTGGGATACCGGCCTGCGTTATAAAGAAGGTATCTACGCGACACAACTGATTGGTAGCTATAGCCATAGCAAGGATTATGATTACGATCCTCGACTGGGTATGCATGACAGTTCGGCAAGTTTGGTGGATTCAGAGCAATACAACCTGCAGTGGGGGAATACCCTGCAGTTGGGCCAGGGGACGGTCAGCTCAGGGGTTGATTGGCAACACCAGGAGATCAAGCCGAACTCCACTACGGTCAACGGTGAGAAAAGTCAGCGTAACGCCGGTATCTATCTGACCGCACAGCAGTTGGTTGGCCCAGTAACCCTGGAAGGGGCGGTGCGTGGTGACGATCATTCTGAATTCGGCTGGCATGGCACCTGGCAAACCAGCGCGGGCTGGGAGTTTGTCGAAGGGTATCGCTTTATTGCTTCCTATGGCACGGCGTTTAAAGCCCCAAATATGGGCCAGCTGTATGGCAACTTTGGTAATAATACCGATTTGAAGCCGGAAGAAAGTAAACAGTGGGAAGGCGGTTTTGAAGGTTTGACAGGTCCAGTGACCTGGCGCGTTTCCGGCTACCGTAACGATATTGATAACCTGATTGATTCCACTGGGGAGACCAATTACGTTTATTACAATATCGGCAAGGCTACTATTAAAGGTATAGAAGCCACGGCCTCGTTTGATACCGGGCCATTAACCCACCACATCGGCTACGACTATGTCGACCCACGCAATGCCAAAACCAACGAAGTGCTGCTGCGTCGCGCCAAACAGCAAGTGAAGTATGAGCTGGACTGGCAGGTCTATGATTTTGACTGGGCGGTCACCTATCAATACCTGGGGGAGCGCTATGACAAAGACTACAGCACCTACCCCGAGCAAAGCGTCAAACTCGGCGGCGTCAGCCTGTGGGATCTCGCAGTTTCGTATCCGGTCACATCTCATCTGACAGTTCGTGGTAGAATCGCCAACCTGTTTGATAAAGATTATGAGACGGCTTATGGCTACGCTACTCCAGGAAGAGAATACTACCTCACTGGAAGCTATACCTTCTAACACCACCGCGAAGGCCCGTCCGACGGTACTGGTATTTGACTCCGGCGTCGGCGGGTTATCGGTGTATCAAGAGGTTCGGCAACTGCTGCCGGACCTCCACTATATATACGCCTTCGATAATGTGGCGTTTCCCTACGGCGAGAAATCCGAAGAGTTTATTGTTGAGCGCGTGCTGGAGATTGTCAGCGCGGTGCAACAGCGCCATCCTCTGGCGATAGTCATCATCGCTTGTAACACCGCCAGTACCGTATCCCTGCCGGCTTTGCGCGAACGCTTTACCTTCCCGGTCGTCGGCGTGGTGCCTGCCATCAAACCTGCTGCCCGTCTGACCGCCAATGGCGTCGTCGGCCTGTTGGCTACCCGTGGTACCGTACAGCGCACCTATACCCATGAGTTGATTGCCCGCTTCGCTACCGATTGCAAGATCGAACTATTGGGCTCTTCAGAGCTGGTGGAACTGGCAGAAGCCAAGTTGCACGGTGACGTCGTACCGCTGGCGACGCTGAAGAAAATCCTGCAGCCATGGCTGAGCATGCGCGAACCGCCGGATACTGTCGTACTCGGTTGTACCCACTTCCCTCTATTAGCAGAAGAGTTAATGCAGGTGTTGCCTGAGGGAACCCGGCTGATCGATTCCGGCGCGGCGATTGCCCGTCGTACCGCCTGGCTGATTTCAACGCAGGAAAATCTTGTGTCGACTCAGGAAGACAATTTGGCGTATTGCATGGCGTTAAATGAAGACACTGATGCTTTATTGCCCGTTCTGCAGGGATATGGCTTTAAATCGTTGAAAAAACTGCCTGTTTAAGGCTGTTTTGGTTAAACATTCAACGGTCGGAAAAAATATTGAAATTAGGGGTTGCGGCGTTCTGAGAACTCCCTATAATGCGCCTCCACTGACCGGGAACAACGACTCCTCTAACGAGAACCAGTCGCCCAGCCAGGAAGAAGCAAGCCGGTGAAAACACCG
>NZ_MCGS01000019.1:0-97766 GCF_002607755.1 Serratia sp. BW106 | reverse complement strand
GCTATGCCGGAGGATATTTATTTGTCCATCATGCACATGGTTTTCTTGCTTATATATTTGATTAATTGCTAATTATCTTCTTTTTTGTGCGATCCCCCGCAGTTTGCTTCCAACCTGATTTAAGACACTGTCCGGTTTACATTCCGTTTAAACACGCGTGGTTAAATTGACATCAGCAAAATATTTTGCAGGGAAGATTGACTCACAAGGAGTGCTCTATGAAAAGGTTGGCTATCGCAATCATTGCGGCTTTACCCTTCTGCTCCGCGCAGGCGGTTGAAAGTTATGAAGTACGAAATAACAGCGGGCAAACGGTATTTAAACTGAATTTCTACACCCCCACCGATGACGGCTATTTTACTGATGAAGGTGTCCCTCAGCACTCATCCTGGGTCCTGGACGAGGCGCAAAAGGCACAGGTGATCAGCGCCGCACAACGCTGGGCCGATATTATCAAACCCAAGCCTGGCCAATTGCCGGGGGTGATCAACGTCGGTACCTTTGATGAGAAAAATGCCGGCGCAATGAGCGCCAACGTCAGTGACGACAGCTTTAGTTTGACCCAGCTTCAGGCAGTGTTACAGGGGCAGGAGGTGGGGGTATTGGACAGCGGTGCCCATGCCATCGTCCGTATCGGCAAGCTGGACTTTACCCCTACCCAGGCCTCGCCGGCCCAGATCCCCACCGATCATCGAACCGATCTGGAAGTCACGATATTTCATGAAATTGCCCATGCGCTGGGAATCAGTAATGAGGCCGCGGTTGTCAATGGCGTAACGCAATTTAGCCCGACGCAGGGGAGCTGGACATCGCATCTGTTTGACGACAACGGTAATCCTGCTCAGCCGGACCAAGCGATTTTGTGCAAAGGCTGTGAGGGACCGGACGATCCTTCAGGTTTCGACGTGCGCAAGGATCAAGGTTATTTCGCCGGTAGCCATGTCAAAGAGGTGCTGGACGGTGCCATGCCGGGAGTTCCGGTACGCATCCTCGATGTATTTGGCGATCTGGATGAAGATTACATGTCCCACATCGAGCTGGATCGCAGCCTGATGAGCCACCAAAACTACCGCAATTACACCTCGATGATGGAAGCCGAATTGGCGCTGTTACAGGACATGGGGTACGACATCGATCGCCGTAACTTCTTTGGTCGCTCTGTTTATGGCAGCGGTCTGGATGTGGTTAACCAGCAAGGGTATTTCGCGCGTAATGCTGACGGTACCGATTATATCGACGGCAAAGCCAATACTGCTGCCCGGGGTGTCGGGTTGCACATTTACGGCAGTAACAATCGCATAGAGCAGCGCGGCGACCTGTTGGCAGATGGCGTAGCCGCCGCCGGTATCCGCATTGATGGTGCGGGCAACACGCTCAGCATCGCGCCGGGTACCCGGGTGCAGGCCAACGGTGATTATGGCACCGGCTTATTGGTGGCCTATGGGGATCGGCATAATATTATCCAGCGCGGTAGCCTGGAGGCGACCGGCAAAGAGGGTATCGCTGCCCGTCTGGACTTTGGTAACAACATGTTGGGCAATGATGCCGAATACCGTGGTTCATATATCTGGCAGTGGGGTGGGGTTGACCTGTCCAAATACCGGGCGGCCCCGCTGGTGTCCAATTTCGACATTACCGGCTCGCTGAAGGGCAGCAAAGCGGCGATCTACCAGTCAGAGAATGCGCTAGCCAGTGCAATCAACGTGATGCGTGGTGCTGACATTCAGGGCGATATTATCTCTGACTATGCGCAGTGGGACGAAAATAATCAGGCGCGTCTCACCCGTTTAACCTTCGGTTTACAGCCGGATGAGCTGGGGCAGGTCACTGCGGTGGCGGATAGCGGTTTTGACTTCACCTATAACGGCAATATTCGCGGTAAGGATAATTTTGCGTTGGTGGCCGAAGGGGGGAAAACCACGTTAAACGGCGAACATCAGGTGTATAGCGTGGATATTGAGCCGGGCGCCCAGTTGGCGGGGAATAGCCGCTATGAGTTGTCGGATGCCGGGTTGTTTACCAATAACGGTTTGCTCACCACCGGTTCACCTTTTGGTCTGGTTTCGATCGTCGGCGATTACTCGCAGGGGCCGCAGGGGCGTCTGCAACTGATGTTCGACAACCTGGGGCGTGGGGACCAGGTGATCATCAGCGGAAAATCCAGTCTGAGCGGTGCCTTGGCGCTGATGCCGGTCAAAGGCTGGTATGCATCAGACTGGAAGCTGAACAGCACTTCCCTGTTGCAACTGGGGCAGGCCAGCGGTGAGTTCGATCAGATCAGCGTGCAGACGCAGTCACCGACCTTAAGCTTCAGTGCGACACCGTTGGCGGCCGGGGAATATCAAATCAGCGCCCGCCGTGGTGCATCGGCCTACAGCCAGTATGCACAGAGCGCGAATGAGCAGAACGTCGGTCTGGCGTTGGCCCGTGCGGCGGTGACGGCGGGTAATGATATGCGTCCGTTGCTGACGGCGCTGGATTTCTCTGCCCCTGATGGCAAGCAGGTCAACAATGCTTTGGCACAGCTGGAGCCGTCGGCCTATAACAGCCTGATCCAGGCTTCATTCGATCGCGAACGTCAGTTAACCCGTGCGTTGACGGCACAGGAACGCAATCTGACGCTGGCTCCGGTTGACGACGAACAAGATTGGATCAGTTTTGCCCTGCCTTATGGCGGCGGTAACTGGCAGCGTAATTCGGGCAATATCACCGGTTACAACGCATCGCGTTATGGCGTGCTGTTCGGCGCTGAGAAACGTAATGTGCTGGTGCCTGGGCTGACCACCGGTTTCCACGCCGCGGTGGGCGGACAAACTGTCAATGCCAAAAGTGCCGATCGGGCGCGGGCGCACAGCACTTCATTTGATGTCGGTTTGCAGTTCAACTTTGCACAGGATGCCATGGCCGGGCCGTTTGCTTATGGCCTGGGCCGGGTGGGCGCTGAGGATAGTCATATGAAGCGTCAGTTTGATGTCGCCGGTGTAAGCGGCACCAGTAAGAGCGACTGGACGGCCTGGAACGGTTCATTGACCTTGGGCGGCGGCTATCATTTTGCATTAACCGATTCGTTCAGCTTTGGCCCGGTAGCGGCACTGGATTATACCGCCACCACTCATCGTACGATTAAGGAGACCGGTACTGGCACCTTGCCGATGCAGATTAAAGGGCGCTATGCCGACTCTCTGCAAAGCACGCTGGGTGTAGAGGCGCTGTTCCAGGGGACAGAGGCCTTGTCCTCGACCCTGCGCCTTGGCTGGCAGCATGAGCTGCTGAGCAACAATGTCACCCAGCGTGCGCAGTTCGTTGGTTATGACGCCTCAGCTTTTGATAGCAAAAGCACCTTGGCGGGGCGTGATGGGCTGGCGGCGCAGGCGGGTGTGCAGTATCAGTTGAACAAAGATGTTTCAGTTGGGGCCGGGCTTTCCAGCGAGTTGTTCCGCCAGGGCAGTAATTCATTAGAGGGCAATATGTCTGTGAGCTGGCGGTTCTGATTTCTCCAACAAAATGCCGGTGAGTCAATATCAATAACACGTTCGGCAAAGCGTACTCTCAAGGGACACTGCATGATGCAGTGTCCCTTTTTTACTGTCGCCGCACCGCAACCCCAACGGATTAAGGAGCAATGATGAGAGCTGCAATAGTTAACGCGTTAGGCCAGGCACCCGTAGTCGGTGATGTGGATGAGCCGATAGCCAGAGAAGGGGAAACCCTGATCGAAGTGATTGTCGCCGGTATCAAACAATTGGATCGCGCCATGGTGGCGGGAACCCATTACTCCAGCCCTAAGGTGTTGCCGATCGTGCCAGGTACCGATGGCGTTGGCTATGCACCGGATGGCCAGCGGGTTTATTTCGCCTCTTTCCGGCAGCCTCACGGCGCACTGGCAGAGCGTACCGTCGCTTCCTGGAGCGTGCCGGTGCCGAAAGGTGTGGACGATGCCACCGCGGCGGCCTTGATTAATCCGGCATTTGCCGCCTGGCTGCCGCTGCACTGGCGCGCTGAGCTTCAGGCGGGTGAAACGGTGCTGATTATTGGTGCGACCGGCACCTCGGGCAAGCTGGCGGTGGCCGCTGCACGTCAGGCGGGAGCCGGGCGGATTGTCGCGGCTGGGCGTCGGCAGAGCGTACTGGATGCGCTGGACGTCGATGCGACGGTGGACCTCAGCCTGGAAGGAGATGCACTGGTGCAGGCTTTCGCTGCTGCTGCAGGCCCGAACGGCTATCAGGTGATTGTCGATTACATTTGGGGTGCGGCTACCGAAGCGCTGCTGGCCACGCTGAACAATCACGATCTGTCTTCCTATGCCGGTGGGCGCGGTATTCGTCTGGTCAACGTAGGTTCAATGGCCGGGCCAGACATCCGCTTGCCGGCAGCGGTACTGCGCAGCAACCAGCTGCAGATTTTGGGCAGTGGTACCGGCAATTTCCCTCCGCCGGCTGAGATGCAGCGATATGCCAGTGAGATCCTGGCGTTGGCGGCCGCAGGGCAGATCTCGGTTGAAACTCAGGAGCACGGTTTATCCGAGATCGCCGAAGTGTGGGATCTGAACAAGAAAAGCGATGTGCGATCGGTGATCCGTATTGCCGGATAACTGTTCTCAGGTTTATGGGCAAACACGTTTTTGCCCATTGATCTGTCACAGTCAATCAAGCCGATACCGCGGCAGTAAAATAGCGGCTTTCATGCCGGTTTAACTCTCTTCTGGCGGCGCGAGGTAGTTTTCCGGTAAGTCGATAACAAACCCGATACCGCGTTCATCGAGTCCTTCGGTGAGCCGCAGCTGCGCACCGATTTTATCGGCCAGATTTTTGGCTATCGCCAGCCCCAGACCGCTGCCAACTTGCAGGGTGCCCGGCACGCGGTAAAAGCGCTCGAACAGCCGTTTGTGGTATTCCGGGCCGATGCCAGGGCCATTGTCGCGCAAGGTAATGTAGCAACCCAGCGGTGACAGCGAGCGAATATTGGCTTCGATTCGCCCATTCTCCGGCGCGTATTTGATGGCGTTTTCCAAAAGGTTGGTGAAGATGGTAATCAGTGATTGGCGATCGGTATCAATCATCACATTTTCACTGCCATCCAGCGAAAGTTCGACGTTCTTTTCCAGCGCATAGGGCACGTGTTGGGCAATGCATTTGCTGATTTCCGCGTGAATATTCACGGTTTCAATCTTTAGCGGAAAGTCTTCTGACTCCAGCTTGGCCAGGTCAATCAGTTGGCGCGAAAGCGATGCGGCGCGATCCAGCCCCTGCTGCATGTCTTCAATGATTTCCTGTCGTTCGGTTTTATCCGCCACCTGGGTCAGCAGATGCAACTGTGCCAGTACGGCGGCGATCGGGGTGCGTAGCTCATGCGCCGCGTCAGCCATAAAGCGTTTTTCGCGCTGATTGGCGGCATCGATACGTGCCATCAGCTTATTGATTTCCAATACTATTGGCCGGATTTCCTGATATTGCTCGGTCGCATTGATCGGTGACAAGGTACCGGGCTTGCGGTCAGAGATCATTCTGGCGATTTGCCGTAGCGGCCTCAGACTGAAATAGGCGGTGATCAACAGGGCGGCAATGGTTGCCGCCAGGGTTAGCAACAGTGGGATAGCGGTGCTTTCCGCCGGATTACCGAAAATGGTGGTGCGGTTGTCAAAGGATTCGCCGACGATCACCCTAAATTGCTGCTTGTCGCTCCAACTGCCGGCGATATGCCACTTCATATTGGCGTAACTGATAGTGCCGGACAGCACGGAAGGTGGCAGGAACAGCGGTATTTCCTGCGCTGGCGAGGCGTAAAGCATCTTATTGTTACGATCGTAAACCACGAATAAGGGTCGGTAGTCTATTTCATCCTGCATGCCGTTTTTGATCGAGTCGATATACATTATTTCGATGTCTTTAATTACCTCAGTAAAATTGTGGTCGTTGACGTCAGTCTTATCAAGAATATTGGCAATGCCGCGTGCGACAATGCGTTGCTGATTATCCAAGTATTTTTCGGCGTCGGGGTAATAAAAATATTTTACCCAGCCCATCAATACGCCCCACAGTAGTAATATGGCTAATACCTGGAAAATAATGGTGCGCATAAAAAAGGATTTAAAACTAATCATCCCAGCGTCTCTTTTTTTAATAAATAGCCAATGCCGCGCACGGTAATAATTCGCTCTCTACCTATCTTGCGCCGCAAATTATGCATATGTACCTCCAGCGAGTTACTTTCCACGCTGTCGCCGTGACCGAAAAGACTTTGCTCCAGTGCGGTTTTACGCACCACGGTGCCGGCACAGCGCATCAGTTCATGCAACAGCCGGTACTCCTTTTTCGATAACAGCAGCAGTTCACCATCCAGTGTCACCTGGTGGTTCATTGGGTCCAGATACAAATTGCCCAGGCTCCAGGTTTGGGAGGCAAACCCGGCCATGCGGCGGTTCACCGCCTTCACACGAGATATCAGCTCAGGCAAGGCGAAAGGTTTGGCCAGAAAGTCGTCCGCACCGGAGTCCAGGCTATTGACCAGGCTCTCAATCCGGTCGCGGGCGGTCAGAACAATGATCGGGATATTTTGTCCGGCGGCCCGCCACTCGACCAATTTTTTTAAGCCATCGCCGTCAGGCAGGGTCAGGTCCAGCAGCATTAAATCGAAGCTGGCTTGCGAGAGTTTACTTTGAGCATCATGGACCAGCCGCACCCAGCACAACTCAAAGCCCGCCAGCTCCAATGCGCGGCATAAGGCCTTGCCTAATTGCAGGTCGTCTTCCACCAACAGTATGTTCACGTGCCATCCGATTAATATCGATGTGTCGACGGCTATATAACTACAACCATCGGGTGAAGACAACGACGTCATCCTTTTTGCTCACCCGTTCTTAAGCAAACCTTAATCTGGCATTAATTTGGCGTTAAGGGAGCCTCGGTTTGTTTCTAGTACGCTCATCCCTGAAAAAATCATTCGGGTGGGGAAAATGCGAGCAGATAAATTTTCAACGGTGGCTACATGCGCTGTCGCGATTTTATTTTTGGCGCTGACTACGCTGCCTTCCCCTATCGGCTTGCAGAGTGGCAAGCATGCCACTCCACTTTCATCGACCCTGCCGTTTATTCAGCATGCTGAACCCCTGGTTGTTTATAAAAGCTTAAAACCTCGCATTAAAAAACAGCTGCGTCGTCTGGTGCAGCTACAACATTTAATTTAATAAGGCTGACCAGTTGAAAAATATCCTGGGTTATTCCGTAGCGACGTTGTTGACAATATTTCCCCTGCAGGGCTCTGCACAACAGGGCGGGCAAGCTTCATTGACTCTCAGCGGTGGTATGGCGGTAGCGCCGCTGTATCAGGGGGCATCTACCTATAGCGCTGTGCCGCTGTACGATATGCAGGCCAGCTATGATGGGGCGGCCTGGGGGGATTTCAGTATTGGGCTGGGGGGCGCCAGTTGGCAGTTGCCGTTGTCGGGGCCGTTCGGCATCACCTTATTGGCCGGTTATGACGGCGGACGAGACGAGAAAGTGAAAACGCTGAGAGGGCACAACAATCGGCTGAAAGGTATGGGCGATTTGGACGGTGCGTTTGAGGCCGGCATTGAACTGAGCTATAAACTCGAGCCTTTCCGCGCTTATGTCAGGGGCATGCAGGCGACCAAGGCGCGTCGCTACGGCGATGAAGATCTGGGGCACACCGCCTATGTCGATCTGGGTGTGGCAGCGCTGTATCCCTTAACCGATGCTCTTAGCCTCTCTGCCGATCTGACCACCACCTGGGCCAACAGCGGCTATCAGCGGGGCTACTTTGGTGTTACCCAGCAGCAGGCACAGCAAAGCGCTTTCGAAACTTATCGGCCAGGCAGCGGTTTTAAACAGGTGATGTTCAACACGGCGCTGAATTATCAATTGACGCGGGAAATCGCTTTCCAGGGCGGAGTCGGTATCTATACTCTGTTGGGCGATGCGGCTAACAGCCCGATCGTCGAGAAAAAGGTGGCTGGGGTGGCTTTCCTGAGTGCCAGCTACCGTTTCTGATTTCCTAACCAGAGAAAGGAACAGCATGACTAAAGTTGCATTGGTCACCGGTGCCAGCCGGGGTATTGGTCGCGCCACGGCGTTACAGCTGGCCCGTCAGGGCTACGCAGTGGGCGTTAACTATCTGAAGGATGAGGCTGCGGCGCAACAGGTGGTCGCAGAGATAACCTCCCTGGGCGGCCGGGCGCTGGCGTTGCAGGCCGATATTGGTGATGAAAGCCAGGTGGTCGCGATGTTTGCCGAACTGGATGCCACCCTCGGTCCTATTAGTGCGCTGGTCAACAATGCCGGTATTCTGTTTCAACAGACCAGCATTGAACAACTGACCGCCGAACGTATCAACAAAGTGCTGAGCACCAACGTCACCGGCTATTTCCTTTGCTGCCGCGAAGCGGTGAAGCGCATGGCGCAGCGTCATGGTGGGCAGGGCGGAGCTATCGTCAACGTCTCTTCCGCCGCCTCTCGTTTAGGGGCACCCTGGGAGTATATCGACTATGCGGCATCGAAGGGGGCGGTCGACACACTGACCACCGGACTGGCGCTGGAAGTGGCAGCCCAAGGGATTCGCGTTAACTCGGTGCGGCCGGGCTGTATTTACACCGAGATGCATGCCAGCGGCGGTGAGCCGGGCCGTGTTGATCGGGTGAAGGGCAACCTGCCGATGCAGCGTGGTGGCACCCCGGAAGAAGTGGCGGAAGCCATCGTCTGGCTGCTGTCCGATGCCGCTTCTTACGTCACCGGCAGCTTTATCGAGGCCTCCGGCGGCCGCTGACGGCGATGTTATTGAGGTTATCCGTATCATTTCAGCCCGCAAAGCGGATGCACGAGAAAGGGGGAAGTATGAAACGCAAAAATTCGGTTAGGAATGTGCAGCATAGCGTGCTTCCTCCCCTGACGGAGGAGCAAAAGCGCAGATAGCCTCCTTGAGGGTTATGCCGGATGATGGGATTGACTATGGTGATGCCCCCGCGCTTAGCGATGAGCAATGGGGAACGGCATTACAGGGGCGGTTCTACAAACCGATGAAGGTATCAAAAACAGTCAGAATTGATGCTGACATTTTGGAATGGCTCCAGAGACCGGGTAAGGGCTACCAGAAGCGTTTGAACGCGGTCTTGCGTGCCGCTATGTTGAAAGGCCAAGAGCTCGAAGAGTAAAATTATCTATCCGTAGCTGTTTATCCTGCAGTTTAAAACCCGGTAGCTTTAGACGCGCCGGGTTTTTGATACGACATTACCTCTCTCCAATCAGCCCTCATGCAGCAGCGCACTGCGGAAAGACAGAATGTGCGCTTCTGCCGCATTGGCCGCGGCGGCGTCGTCCTGTGCTGCCAGAGCGGCGATAATCGCCCGATGTTCTTCGATCACCTCCCGCATATGGCCTTCGCGTGACAGCGTGCTGGCCCAGAAACGCTGTGCTCTGGCGTGCAGCACGCTCAGGATGTCCGCCAGCATATTATTCCCGGCGATCTGCGCCAGCTGCTGGTGGAACTGGTGGTCCAACGTCATCATCTGTACCCGGTCACGGCGCTGGCTGGCGGCTTCGATCTGTTGATTGAGGGCCGTCAGTGCGGCGACTTGCGATTCGGTAATGCGCTTGCTAGCCAGTCGCATACACAGCATTTCATTGGCCAGTCGCACTTCAATCAGTTCCAGTGCGTCATCCATCGACAGCGGCGAGACCATCACCCCTTTACGCGGGATCACCTGCAGTAACCCTTCATTGGCCAGCCGGTGGATCGCCTGATTGATCGGCGTTCTGCCCATATCCAGCTCACTCATCACCTGCGCGGTATTGAGATATTCACCAGGTTTGTAGCTTAACGTCACCAGTGCTTGCTTAAAGCGCCGGTAGGCCAGTTCATTCAGCGATATTCCGGCTTCCTCTGCCGTCGGGAGTTCCTGGCTCTCTGCGTCAAGGGTCATCACGTTCTGCTCCTGCAAGAAGAAAGTTTTTAGACATAGTACACAAAAACATGGCACGGAAATCGCTTATTTGGTAGCTAAAGATATAGTGAAATTTCACAGTATTTTAACCAAAGAGGCACAAACGCCATGAGACTGACCTTCACTTTGCCTGAATCCAGCGGTGCCGGGGTGCTGGATGTTGAGATCGATCATCTGGTGATTGCCGGCTGGACCGGCCGCGATCGCGAGGCGATCCTGCACCATATTAGGGAGTTGGCGGCGCTGGGTGTGCCCCAACCCAGTGCAATCCCACTGTTTTATCGGGTGGCCGTTAATCAGCTTAGCCAGAGCGACTGCATTGAAGTGATCGGCAATGCCAGCTCCGGCGAAGCGGAACCGCTGATCTTCACTCATCGCGGCGAGCTGTTTGTTTCGCTGGCCTCGGATCATACCGATCGTCAACTGGAGGCGCACAGCGTAGCGCTGTCCAAGCAAATTTGCGTCAAGCCAGTAGCACGTGCCGCCTGGCCCTTGCGAGAAGTGATCGCACATTGGGACTCGTTGATCCTGCGATCCTGGATCAAAGAGGACGGTGAGTTCCGGCTTTATCAGCAGGGTTACCTTGCCAGTCTGCGTACTCCTGGCGATCTGCTGGATCGTTATCTGAGTGGTCAGCAGGTGCCCGAGGGCGGGCTGACGGTACCTCAGCCGCGTGACGGTCTGGCGATGGCCTGCGGCACGGTGGCGGCGATTGGCGGTATCCGACCGGCGGCCGAATTCCGTATGGAACTGGTGGACGAGGTGCTGGGGCGAACTATCAGCCATAGCTATCGCAGTATTGAACTGCCGGTGGTGGCGTGATGGAAAAACTGACTTTAACGCAGGTCGTTGCCGGGTTGACCAGCGGTGAATTAACGGCTGTGCAGTTGACTGCCGCTGCGCTGGCGCAAATTGCCGACGACCAGGGTGAGGGCTCTCGCACTTTTACCCATGTTTATAGCGACTGGGCACAGCAGCAGGCACTGGCGGCCGATCGACGGCGTGCGGCGGGTGATCCTCTGTCGGCGCTGGATGGCGTACCGGTGTCGGTTAAAGACCTGTTTGACGTCGCCGGGGAAGTCACCACCGCCGGGTCGCGGGTGCTGGCCGATGCGCCGGTGGCTAACCGCCATTCCGCCGTGGTGGCGCGGTTGTTGCAGGCTGGCGCGGTGGTGATCGGCAAAACCAACATGACCGAGTTTGCCTATTCAGGGCTGGGGATCAATCCCCACTACGGCACGCCTGCCAATCCCTGGGATCGCTCTGCTCGCCGGATTCCCGGCGGTTCGTCTTCCGGTGCGGCGGTAGCGGTGGCTGACGGCATGTGTTTTGGTGCGATAGGCAGCGACACCGGTGGCTCGGTACGCATCCCGGCGGCCTTCTGCGGCCTGACCGGTTATAAACCCACCGCCCGGCGTATCGACCGTCGCGGCCTGTTGCCATTGTCACCCTCACTGGATTCGATTGGCGTGATTGCTCATGACGTTGCCGGTTGCATCGCGCTGGATGCGGCGATAGCCGATCTGCCGCTGCATCCGCAGCAGAAAACCTTGAGTCAGGCGCGCTTTGCCGTGCCCCAAACGCTGGTGCTGGATGGCCTGGACGATGAGGTCACTGCCGCGTTTCATCTCAGCCTGCAGCGGCTGACGCAGGCCGGAGCACAGATTGAATTTATTCCCTGCCAGGAGTTTGGCGAACTGGCGACGATCAACGCTGCCGGTGGTTTCAGCGCGCTGGAGTCCTGGCGCTGGCATCAGCCGCTGATTGCCGAACATGCCGATGGCTATGACCCAAGGGTGTTATCGCGTATTCGTCGCGGCCAATGGCTGAATGAGCAGGATCTACAGCAATTGCAGTTGCTGCGTGCCGATTGGCAACGGCGGGTGACGGCTGCAGTGCAAGGGTTTGACGCACTCTTGATGCCGACGGTGCCTATGGTTGCGCCAACCATTGCCGAGTTGGAAGCGGATGAAGACGCTTATTTTCGTATCAACGGCGCTGCGCTGCGTAACCCTTCGGTGATCAACTTCCTCGATGGTTGCGCACTATCACTGCCCTGCCAATCGCCCGGTGCGGCGCCGGTTGGCCTGATGGTGGCCGGGTTGCCCTTGCAGGACGAGGCGCTGCTGGGTTGGGCGCTGGCGATCGAACGCTGCCTCACCGAGGTGTGATTTTCCGGTGGGGTCGACCCCGCCTTACTTTGAGCTAACAGGAGAGTACCCATGACCGGTTCCCCGAACGGAATGCTGTTTGTCGCAACAGATGTCGCCGCGCAGGACGAGGCGGATTTCAATCAGTGGTACGACCGTGAGCACGTGGAAGAGCGGGTACGGATGCCCGGTTTTTTGTCGGGCACGCGTTATCAGGCGCTACAAGGCGGGCGTAAATACCTGGGGCTGTATAAAACCGAATCCCTGGCCAGTTTTACCTCGGCGGCTTACCGCGCCGCGTTTAACCAACAGACCCCCTGGTCGGTGGCGAGCCTCGACAAAATGCGCGACCCAATGCGCCGGGTCTGTGCGGTAGAGGCGGTGACCGGGCAGGGCTGCGGCAGCCATTTGGCCATTGTTACCCTGGAGCCGGCGGCACCGGAAGTCCTGAAAGCCGGTATTCATCATTTGGGGACTATGCTGGCCGAGCAACCCGGTTTTGTGCGCAGCAGCCTGCTGTCGCCGGATGTTGAACTCAGCTCGCCGCTGCCGAAAGAGTCGCGAGAAAATCGCCAGTTGTTGCCGATGCTGTTGATCGAAAGCAGCAGTGCCGAAGCCGGCCAGCGGCTGAATGAGCTGGCCTGTCACCACTTGAAAATCCCCGCCACCGATGCGGTGCATTATGCCCTTGGCTGGCAACTGACCACGCAGGAGCTGTCATCATGAGCACTTCAACCACGGAAACACCGACCGCGGATTTATCTGCCGACGATACTGCCGCGCATCCACCGAATACCGGCAAGCTGGCCGCGGCCAGTTCGATCGGCACCGCACTGGAATGGTATGACTTCACCGTCTACAACATCATGGCGGCGCTGATTTTCAACCACGTGTTTTTCCCATCGTTCGATCCGCTGGTGGGCACTATTTTGGCGTTTTCCACCTACGCGGTCGGTTATGTTTCACGGCCGATTGGCGGCATCGTGTTTGGTCATCTCGGCGACGTGCTGGGGCGCCGTTTTGTCCTGGTGACCACGCTGGTGATCATGGGCGTGACGACCGCGCTGATGGGGCTGCTGCCGGGTTATGCCAGTTGGGGCATTTGGAGCCCACTGCTGTTGGTCACGCTGCGCTTTATTCAGGGGATTGCGTTGGGAGGCGAATGGGCGGGGGCAGTATTGCTGTCGATGGAACACGGTAAACCTCATCAGCGTGGGCGTAACGCCTCCTTTGCTCAGGTCGGCCCTTCCTGTGGGACCCTGATCGGCACCGGTTTGATCACGCTGGTGACGGTAGCGATGTCGGCAGAAGATTTCCAGCAGTGGGGTTGGCGTATTCCTTTCCTGCTTAGCCTGGTGTTGGTGGTATTTGGCCTGTGGTTGCGCCGTGGGGTGGGGGAAACGCCGGCGTTTCTGAAACTGGAGGCGTCCAAAGACGTTACCCATTCGCCGATCCGCGAGGTCTTCACCCAGCATCGGCGTCCATTGTTGATTGCCGGTGGCTCGCGTATCGGTTCCGACGTGCTGTATGCGCTGGTGGTGGTCTTTACCCTGACCTATGTCACCACGGTACTGAACCTGCCGCGCCCGCTGGCGTTGGCCGCAACCATGTTGGGGGCGATCGGTAACGCGATTACCGTACCGATGTTTGGCGCACTGTCCGATCGCTTTGGTCGTCGACCGGTGTATATCGGCGGGGCGCTGGCGGCGATGGTTTGGGCATTTGTGTTCTTTATACTGCTCGACAGTAGCCAGCCGGTGCTGATCTGCCTGGCGGTGGTGGTGGGGTTGTTGATCCATGCGGCGATGTACGGCCCGCAGGCGGCTTTTATCACTGAACAGTTCCCGACCCGGGTGCGCTATGCGGGATCGTCGTTGGCTTATACGCTGGCAGGTATTATCGGTGGTGGTTTTGCACCCTTGATTATCGCATCGTTATTCAAGTCTTACGACAGCACGCTGGCGATCTCGGCCTATGTGGTGGTGGCGTTGTTGATCACGCTGTGGGCGGTGATTGCCGCAAAGGAAACGGCCCACAAGCCGTTGTGAATGGCTTGCCGGGTGAGAGGATCACCCGGCTTGTCTCAACAGCAGCAGCGTTACTTCAGCCAGCCTTTGCGTTGAGCGTCCTGCAGGTGTTGCAGCAGATACTTCCATAGCTCTGGCTGGACATCGGCAATGGCCGCGTTACGCGACAGCACCTGCTCCAGACTGATGCCATTTTCGACCCAGCTTTGGCCTTCGTTATGCAGGTTCATCAGCATTGGCATGGTGCGATCCAGCACCAGTGCGAAACGCGCGTCGGCGCTCTCACCATCTTCATACTCCTGCCATAAAGCGGTGAAATACTCGCGCTGAGTGTCTGGCAGCATACCGAACAACCGGCGGGCTGCCGCCACTTCTTTATCATGGATCGCTGCGCGGGCCGCCAGATCGTAGACCAGCACGTCACCGGCATCGATCTCAACGATGTCATGCAGCAGCGCCATCTGGATCACCCGTTGGATATCCACGCCTTCACCGGCGTAAGGCGCCAGGCTCAGGGCGCCAATAGCAAAGTGCCAGCTGTGTTCGGCGGAGTTTTCCTGGCGTTGAGTGCCCAGCACTTTGGTGCGGCGTTGCACGCTTTTCAACTTGTCGATTTCCATCAGGAACTGGATGACCTGGGTCATGGAGCCGAAATCTAACGCGGGTACAGCGGATGACATGGTGTAAACCTCAAGGTAGATGGGTTGAAGCCGAACGATTGTAGACCAGTGGGCGAGGGATTTCGATGGTTACACGCGCACACAGTTTTATTTTAGCGTACACGTGTACACTGAAATTATTCTCAGTTAAGCTGTTTTGCGGTAATTTCGAACAATGTTGGCTGTTTTGAGGGGTTGTGCTTTATGGGAAAAACGGGCGTAGTAAAAGCCGGTAGCGAAAAAATTGCCGCTGCGGCCTATCCGTGGGCGGAAGAGATCGCTAATAGTATCAGTCATGGCATCGGTCTGGTTTTCGGCATTGTCGGCCTGGTTCTGCTGTTAGTTCAGGCGGTCGATACCGGCGCTGATGTGACGGCCATCGCCAGTTACAGTCTCTATGGCGGCAGCATGATCCTGCTGTTCCTTGCCTCCACGCTCTACCATGCCATTCCCCACCAAAAGGCCAAGCACTGGCTGAAAAAATTTGACCACTGCGCCATTTATCTTTTGATTGCCGGTACCTACACGCCATTTTTGTTGGTGGGGCTGAACTCACCGTTAGCAAAAGGGCTGATGGCGGTAATCTGGGGATTGGCGTTGCTGGGCGTATTGTTCAAGCTGGCCTTTGCCCACCGTTTTGAAGCGCTGTCGTTGGTGACCTATCTGACCATGGGCTGGCTGTCGCTGATCGTGATTTATCAGCTGGCGACCCGTCTGGCGTTGGGCGGTGTGACGCTGCTGGCGGTAGGGGGCGTGGTTTATACCCTGGGAGTGATCTTCTATGCATCAAAGCGTTTCCGCTTCGGTCACGCCATTTGGCATGGTTTCGTGCTCGGCGGCAGCCTGTGCCATTTTATGGCTATTTATCTGTACGTCTGATCTCCGCTGATATCTTTCGCACCGCAGCGTTGCTGGCTGCAGTGCGAAATCTATTGCGGATAGATTAAGAAGCTCTGAACTGCCCCTATTTTTCTTCTATCAACGAATACGGCAGCGGTTTGATGGCCAGTTGGCTGGCGGCATCATCGCGAACCCGTAGCTTGCTGTCGGCATCCAGATCGTTATTCAACACTACCTGTACCCACAGGGTGCCGTCGGCCAGCTTGGCAGCACTCAGCACCGTACCGGTACGGCGCCAGTTCTCACCCAGTTGCAACTCCACGTCTTCAGCGGCCTGTGGCACTCGCCCGGCTTTGCCTTCCAGCCAGTACAACGCACGCTTGTTGGCACCGCGGAACTTGGCACGAGCCACCATTTCCTGACCGGTGTAGCAACCCTTGCTGAAACTGATGCCTTCCAGCGCCTGCAGGTTGGTGGCCTGTGGGATCAATTGCCCGCTGTTGGCGGTATCAATTACCGGGTAACCGGCTTCGATATCCAGCGTCAGCCACTGTTGACTGTCGTTCAGTTCTGCCTGTTCGTGCAGCTTGTCAGCCAACTGTTCGGCAATGGCAGCGGTGGTAACCAGCAGAAAACGTTCCGCCGGTAAAGAGAAGTGCAACAGCGTGGTTTCACCGTCCTGCACCACCTGATGTTCAGCATCCGGCAGGCTGTTGAACACCCCCGCCAGCGCCGCACGTGCCTGAAAACCGGCGACGCCCAATAAGACGGCTTCGTTGTCGGCGGCAATGGTGAGTTTGGAAAACACTGCGTACTTCTTGATTTCTGCCAGTTGGCTGTCCAGCACGCTGCGGCGTTCCAGATAGGCAAAGCCTTCACCGCGATGGAACAAACGCAGATTGCTCCACATTTTGCCCTTGGCATCGCAGTGGCCGCACAACACATGACTATCGGCCGGCAGCGCTTCGATATCGGCGGTCACCTGGCCCTGAAGGTATTTCACCGTATCCGGTCCGTTCAGAGTCACCATTGCCCAATCTTCCAGCGAGATCAGGGTCAGGGGCAGATGGGAAGAAGCGGAGGGCTGACGGGGTGGAAATGGAATTTTATACGCCATAGTAAGATCCTGCTTAACGTTTAGCTTACCTGAAGGTGTGTTGACCCCATGGTAAAAGAGGCGGCGGGCTTTGCAAACTGTTATTCACGCTTGCTTCTCTGGCAGCGCTTTTTTTGACATTTAGCGCCTTATTACGCTTTACACAGAGAACGTCCTTCCCGGCGAGTATGTCAAATTGTTACTCTATAGGCTTGCGGCCAAGGGTTACCCTTGCAGACAGATCTTTGGCTGATGGAATTATATCGCGCCGGTGTTGCCATACAGTGTGTCAGTTGAACCCTGCGATGGCGTTGCCACGCTGAAAAGAGGTTAGTCATAACAACATGGATATTAATAACAAAGCACGCATCCACTGGGCTTGTCGCCGTGGTATGCGCGAGCTGGACATCTCCATCATGCCGTTCTTCGAGTATGAATACGACCAGTTGAATGATACAGACAAAGCGCTGTTTATCCGCCTGCTGGAGTCCGACGATCCCGATCTCTTCAACTGGCTGATGAATCATGGCGCTCCGCAGGACAGTGAACTGCAGAGAATGGTGACACTGATCCAGACGCGAAATAAAGACCGTGGCCCAGTGGCGATGTGACGTCCGTATTTCCTGGCGCACCCAGTTACTTTCGTTGCTGACACACGGCGCACTGATCCTGCTGATCCTGATTTCACCCTGGCCGGAAGGCTACGGGCCGATCTGGCTGGTGTTGCTGACGCTGGTGGTGTTTGAGTGCATTCGCAGCCAAAAGCGCATTGCGTCGCGGCAGGGCGAACTACGCCTGCTGGAAAACCAACGTCTGGGTTGGCACGGCCAGGAATGGCAACTGGTGAAGCAGCCCTGGATGCCGCGTTACGGCATTCTGCTGACCTTGCAACCCGTGGGGGGCAAAAAGCGCCGTCGACTGTGGCTGGCATCCGATGCCATGGCCAAAGCCGATTGGCGGCATCTGCGCCAGCAGTTGCTCTATCCGCCGGCCAGTGATGACGAGGAACCCTGATGAAGCCGACGCTCTGGCTGGTGGAAGATGAGCCCAGCATTGCCGATACGCTGATTTATACCCTGGAGAGCGAAGGCTTCCAGGTGCGCTGGTTCGAACGTGGTGAGCCGGCATTACAGGCGTTGGCGCAAGGGGCACCTGCGCTGGCGATCCTCGATGTTGGCCTGCCGGACATCAATGGTTTTGAACTCTGCCGTCGGCTGTTATCACAGTCGGCGGATTTACCGATTTTGTTTCTCACCGCCCGCAGCGATGAGGTTGATCGCCTGATTGGGCTGGAAATCGGCGCCGACGATTATGTCGCCAAACCCTTCTCTCCACGAGAGGTCAGCGCCCGGGTGCGCACCATTCTGCGTCGTCTGCAAAAACAGCAGCGCCTGCAGCAGCCTGCACTGTACAGCTTCGGTCCTTTTGGCCTGGATGAACAGGCCGCGGCCATCTATTACCATCAGCAGCCACTGCCGCTGACCCGTTACGAATTTCTGCTGTTGAAAACCCTGTTGCTGGCACCCGGCCGGGTATTCTCACGCCAACAATTGATGGAAAGCGTCTGGGCGCTGGCCGAAGAGAGCCTGGATCGCACCGTCGACACCCATATCAAAACGCTGCGCGCCAAGCTGCGAGCCATCGACCCTGCGGAACCGCCTATCCACACCCACCGCGGTCTCGGCTACAGCGTGAGCCGCCAGTCATGAGAATAGGCCTGCGGCTGCTGTTGGGGTATTTCCTGATCGTGGCGGTAGCGGGCTATTTCGTGCTGAGTATTTTCGTGCAGGAAGTGAAGCCCGGGGTGCGGCGTGCGACCGAAGGCACGCTGGTGGATACCGCCAACCTGCTGGCGCAGATCGCGCGTCTGGACATGCAGCACGCCGATGTGGCGCACGGGCAACTGGCGCAGGCGTTTGCCCAACTCAATCAACGGCCGATTGGTGCCAATATTGCCGGCATCCGCAAGGATCGCAGCGAATACCATGTCTATCTCACCGATCAACAAGGCAAGGTCATTTTTGATTCCAGCGGTAAGGCACTCGGCCAGGACTACTCCCGCTGGAATGATGTTTATTTGACGCTGCTTGGCCAGTATGGCGCGCGCAGTACGCGCAGCGATCCGCAGGATGAAGACAGCTCGGTGATGTACGTCGCCGCGCCGGTAATGGAGCAGGGCAAAATTATCGGCGTGCTCAGCGTTGGTAAACCGAACAGCACCATGGCGCCGGTGATTAAGCGTAGCGAGCGACGCATTCTTTGGGCGGGTGCGCTGCTGTTGGGCATTGCCTTGTTGATCGGTCTGGGTTTTGTCTGGTGGATCAACCGCTCAATTGGCCGGCTGGTGCACTATGCTGATGGCGTGGCGAAGGGTGAAAGTGCACCGCTGCCAAAAATGGGCGGCCATGAGCTGACACAGCTGGCGCAGGCGTTGGACAGCATGCGGGTGAAGCTGGAGGGCAAGGCCCACATCGAACAGTATGTGCATACCCTGACCCACGAGCTGAAAAGCCCGCTGGCGGCCATCCGTGGCGCAGCCGAGCTGTTGCAGGAACAGCCGCCAGCGGCCACCGCCCAGCGTTTTCTGACCAATATCGAACAACAGAGTGCGCGCATTCAGCAACTGGTGGATAAATTGCTGGTGCAGGCACGGCTGGAGAGCCGGCCTGGACTGGAGCTGGCTCCGCTGGCGATGGCGACGCTGGTGCGTCAGGCGGTGGCAAGCAAAGAGGCGCAGGCAGAGCGACGCAGCGTTCTGCTGCAGGTGAATGTGGCAGAAGAGATCACTCTGAGCGGAGATGGATTGCTGATCAGCCAGGCGCTGACTAACCTGCTCGACAATGCGCTGGATTTTACGCCACCGGGCGGCAGCATCAGTGTCCGTGGCGAACGCCTCGATGGTCACTACCAGGTCACCGTCAGTGACGACGGCAGTGGCATTCCGGATTACGCGCTGGACAAAGTGTTTGACCGTTTTTATTCGCTGGCCCGATCGGACAAGCCGAAAAGCAGCGGCCTGGGTCTGAACTTTGTGCAGGAAGTGGCGCGCTTGCACCGTGGCAGCATCCAGTTGAACAACCGTCAACCGCAGGGCGTGACAGCTATTTTCACCTTATCGCTCTGACTTCACCGTCCCTTCACATAACCACATCCGGCTTTCACCTGAGGCTTTTATCGTAGCGCTATTACCTACATGGAGCGCGGCGATGATGAAATCGGTACTGTTTTGGAAAATAACCACTCTGCTGGGATTGATGATTTTAATGATCATCCCGGTAACGCAGTTAATGAATGTGATTGATGAGCGCAGCGGCTACCGCCAGAGCGTGGTCGGGCAGGTCAGCGAAAGCACCAGCCGGGCGCAGCGTATTTTGGGGCCGTTGATTGTCATCCCTTATAGCGAGCGGGAAGAGAAGACGGATGACAAGGGGCAGAAAGTGGTGCAAATGGTTCGCCATCATCGTTATCTGCTGCCGGAGACTTTACAGGTTAACGGCAGGCCGAACGTGGAGGTGCGCAAGCTGGGCATTTACCAGACTCAGGTGTATCAGGGGCCGCTGCAGTTTAAGGTGAAGTTTGGCCAGCCGGATTTGACGGACTTGCAGCGCACTAACGTGACGGTGGGTCAGCCTTTCCTGCTGGTTTCATTGAGTGATTCACGCGGTATCAAGAGCATCTCGCCACTGACCAGCACAGAGTCTCAAACGACCTTTGAGCCGGGCACTCAGGTCAATGTGTTGCATCAGGGGATCCATGCGCCGCTGACGCTGGCCGCATTGCAAAAAGCGGGGCTGGATGCCGAGTTCACCCTGACGCTGGTGGGCACCAGCAGCCTGTCACTGGTACCGCTCGGCCGTAGCAGTGAATTGACGTTGCAGAGCAACTGGCCACATCCGAACTTCCTCGGTAACTTCTTGCCGGACGAACGCAAAGTGACGGAAAAAGGCTTCAGTGCCCGCTGGCGCAGCACCTGGTTTGCCAACAACATCAACAGCGCTTTCCATTACGACGATGAAATTCTTGGCGAAGAAAAGCTGCCGACCTTCAGCACCAGTCTGATTGAACCGGTGGATCACTACCAACTGACCGAACGTGCGGTGAAATATGCGGTGCTGTTTATCGGCCTGACGTTTATGGCGTTCTTCCTGTTCGAAACCCTGACCGGCCTGCGTGTGCATCCGATTCAGTATTTGCTGGTTGGCGCGGCACTGGTGTTGTTCTACCTGATCCTGCTGGCATTCTCCGAGCACTTCGGTTTCGCTACCGCCTACCTGTTGGCCAGTATCGCCTGCAGCGGACTGATCGCCTTTTACCTCAGCGCGGTACTGCGCGGCAGGTTGCGGGGGGCGCTGTTCGCCGCCAGCCTGTTGATGTTGTATGGCGTGCTGTATCTGTTGCTGCAGTCGGAAGATAACGCACTGGTACTGGGGGCAGGGCTGTTGTTCGCTATTTTGGCAGGAATTATGCTGCTGACGCGCAAGCTGGACTGGTATCAGGTGGCCGATCCGGCACGCCTGAATAGTGAAACACCGAGCGGCGAGGGTGAAAATCGCTTCCGGTTGTGGAAATAAGTACCAGATTGGGCGCGGTTCATTGCCGCGCCCATGGGCATTACAGCAGCGGTTCCATCTCCAGCAGGATCTGTTCGCACCACTGTTGCAGCCGGTCTTCGCTCATGTCGTATTGATTCACATCATCCAGCGCCAGGCCGACAAAGTGTTTGCCGTCGGCGCTCAGCGGTTTCGGGCTGGTAAATTCGAAGCCTTCGATCGGCCAGAAACCGATAAACTGCACCCCGAGCGGGGCAATGTGATCGTGCAGCATGCCAAGCGCATCGAGGAACCATTCGCCGTAACCGAGTTGATCACCCATGCCATACATGGCAACGATTTTCCCCTGCAAATCCAGCGTGGTCAACTGTGGCCAAATCGCTTCCCAGTCTTCTTGCAACTCACCGAAGTCCCAGGTTGGCATGCCGAGGATCAGGATGGAATAATCTTCCATCAGCTTGGGGGAGACGTCTTTCAGGTTGTGCAGGTCGACCAGGTCTTCACCCAGAATCTCACGGATTTTTTCTGCTGCCATCTCGGTGTAGCAGGTGCTGGAGCCGTAAAACAGACCAATCTTCATGTTTAAACCGTTTATATTGCCGTAGGTAGAATTGCAGCGAGTATACCCGATTTGTCCCGGCTTAAGGCATAATGCCTGTGGCATAAACGTAACAAAGAGAGGACCGCGTGCAACAGCAAGAGAGTGCGTTGATTGAGCAATTCCTGGATGCGCTATGGCTCGAACGCAATCTGGCAGAAAATACGCTGGCCTCTTATCGGCTGGATTTGCAGGCGCTGGCCGCCTGGCTGAACCAGCAAAACACTTCGTTGTTACAGGCGCAGGCGCTGGATCTGCAGGCGTTCCTCGCCAAACGGGTGGAGGGCGGTTACAAGGCCACCAGCTCCGCGCGTTTGCTGAGCGCCATGCGTCGTCTGTTCCAGTACCTGTACCGCGAAAATATGCGCATCGACGACCCTACCGCGCTGCTTGCCTCACCGAAACTGCCGCAGCGGTTACCGAAAGATTTGAGCGAGGCGCAGGTCGATGCGCTGCTGCAGGCGCCCTGTGTCGATCAGCCATTGGAGCTGCGTGACAAGGCCATGCTGGAAGTGCTGTACGCTACCGGGCTGCGGGTCTCCGAACTGGTCGGGCTGACCATCAGCGACGTCAGCCTGCGCCAGGGCGTGGTGCGGGTGATCGGCAAGGGTAATAAGGAACGGCTGGTGCCGCTGGGCGAAGAAGCGGTGTACTGGATCGAAAACTATCTGGAGCACGGTCGCCCGTGGATGGTCAACGGCCAGGCGCTGGATGTGCTGTTTCCCAGCAACCGCAGCCAGCAAATGACCCGACAGACATTCTGGCATCGCATCAAACACTATGCGATCCTAGCGGGCATTGACAGCGAGAGGCTGTCGCCGCACGTGTTGCGCCACGCCTTTGCCACCCATTTGCTGAACCATGGGGCCGATCTCCGTGTCGTACAGATGTTATTGGGGCATAGCGACCTCTCGACCACACAAATTTACACGCATGTAGCGACCGAAAGACTTAAACAGCTACATCAACAGCACCACCCGCGTGCCTGATACGCCGGGTTCAAAAGGATTGGAAGAATGAAGAAAGGTTTAATGCTGCTCTCCCTGCTGGTGGCTTCAGTGACCGGCGCGGCCCATGCCGACGACGCGGCAATCCAAAAAGCGCTTGGCAGCCTGGGCATTCAACAGGCGGACGTGCAGCCTTCACCGGTGACCGGCCTGAAAACCGTGTTGACCGATAACGGCGTGCTGTATGTGACCGAAGACGGCAAACACATTCTGCAAGGCCCGCTGTACGACGTTAGTGGCAAAGAGCCGGTTAACGTGACCAACCAACTGCTGACCGGCAAGCTGGAAGCGCTGAAAGATCAGATGATCGTCTACAAAGCGCCAAAGCAAAAACACGTGATTACCGTGTTTACCGACATCACCTGTGGCTACTGCCACAAGCTGCACCAGCAGATGAAAGAATATAACGATCTGGGGATTACCGTCCGCTATCTGGCATTCCCGCGTCAGGGGCTGAATTCTCAGGCCGAGAAAGACATGCAGTCAATCTGGTGTACCGCCGACAAGGCCAAGGCCTTCGATACCGCGATGAAAGGCGACGCGGTTTCCCCGGCGACCTGTAAAACCGACATCAGCAAACACTACGCGCTCGGCGTGCAGTTCGGTATTCAGGGCACTCCGGCCATCATTTTGGAAAACGGCATGATGATCCCAGGCTATCAGGGGCCGAAAGAGATGGCCGCCATGCTGGACGCGCATCAGACCGCAACCAAAACCGGTGGTTAATCGCCGGTGAGCATCAAAACACAACTACGCCGCCGTGCGGCGACGGACGACAGCCATTTGCCTGCCAGCCTGCACCCGTTGCTGCGCCGTTTATACGCGCTGCGCGGTGTTCAGGCTGAGCAGGAGTTAGAGCGCAGCGTCAAAGGCATGCTGCCCTGGCAGCAGTTGGACGGCATAGATACCGCCGTTGGGATTCTGCAACAGGCGCTGGCCGCGAGTCGCCGCATTATCGTGGTGGGCGACTTCGACGCCGATGGCGCCACCAGTACCGCGTTGACGGTGCTGGCGCTGCGCAGCATGGGTGGCAGTGCGGTCGACTATCTGGTGCCGAATCGCTTCGAAGACGGCTACGGCCTGAGCCCCGAAGTGGTAGAGCAGGCGGCAACGCGCGGTGCGGAACTGATCCTCACCGTGGATAACGGCATCTCTTCCCACGCCGGTGTAGACGTGGCCCACGCCAAAGGTATGCAGGTGCTGGTGACCGACCACCACCTGCCGGGGGAAACCCTGCCGGCGGCGGAGGCGATCGTCAATCCGAATCTGCGTGGCTGTGAGTTTCCGTCCAAATCTCTGGCCGGTGTCGGCGTAGCTTTCTATCTGATGCTGGCGCTGCGTGCACGGCTGCGTGACGACGGCTGGTTCGAACAACGGGCATTGGCGATGCCAAACCTGGCGGAACTGCTGGATTTGGTCGCGCTCGGTACGGTGGCCGACGTGGTACCGCTCGACGCCAATAACCGTATTCTGGTGTATCAGGGGCTGAACCGCATCCGTGCCGGCAAATGTCGGCCGGGCATCAAGGCGTTACTGGAAGTGGCTAATCGTGACGCACGCCAACTGGCAGCCAACGATCTCGGCTTTGCGCTGGGGCCGCGGCTCAATGCCGCCGGGCGACTGGATGATATGTCGATCGGTGTGGCGCTGTTGCTGAGTGACGACATCGCGCAGGCGCGTATGCTGGCCAACGATCTGGATGCGCTCAATCTGACCCGGCGTGAGATTGAGCAGGGCATGCAGGTTGAAGCTTTGCAACTGTGCGACGAACTGGAGCGCAGCAGCACGGCCTTGCCTTACGGACTGGCGATGTATCACCCTGAATGGCATCAGGGCGTGGTGGGTATCTTGGCCTCGCGTATTAAAGAACGTTTCCATCGCCCGGTGATCGCCTTTGCACCGGCAGGTGAGGGCATTCTGAAAGGCTCGGGGCGTTCGATAGCCGGTCTGCACATGCGCGATGCGCTGGAGCGGCTGGATACCTTGAACCCAGGGCTGATGATGAAGTTCGGTGGCCACGCCATGGCGGCCGGGCTGTCGCTGGAAGAGGCCAAATTCGACGAGTTCCGCCAGCGCTTTGGCGAGCTGGTGGGGGAATGGCTCGATCCGGCGATGCTGGAAGGGGTTATCTGGTCTGATGGCGAACTGGCTATGCAGGAACTTTCACTGGAAACGGCGGAGCTGTTACGCGAAGGAGGCCCCTGGGGGCAAGCCTTCCCGGAACCGACCTTCGACGGCACCTTCCGTATCCTGCAGCAGCGGCTGGTGGGTGAGAAACACCTGAAGCTGATGGTAGAACCGCTCGGCGGCGGCCCGCTGCTGGACGGCATCGCTTTCAATGTCGACACCACTTTGTGGCCCGACAGCAGCGTGCGTGAAGTGGAGCTGGCCTACAAGCTGGACGTCAACGAGTTCCGTGGCAACCGCAACGTGCAGTTACTGATCCAGCACCTCTGGCCGCGTTAATTTGTGGCTGCTTTTGCCCGGGGTTTGCTCTGCCAAACCCCGGCATGTTTTCTTCCCCCACAAAAACTAACCAACTCGCTATAAACTGACGTCTGGATCCGCTAGAATTACCGGTTCCAATGGCATTTCGCCATCGACGACATCAACGTAAAAGAACGCAAAAAACATGTTTGAAATTAACCCGGTAAAAAACCGAATTCAGGACCTGTCCGTGCGGACTGCCGTTCTTCGGGGGTATCTTTGACTATGATGCCAAGAAAGAACGCCTAGAAGAAGTTAACGCAGAGCTGGAACAACCTGACGTCTGGAACGAACCCGAGCGCGCACAGGCGCTGGGTAAAGAGCGCGCGGCGCTCGAAGCCATCGTTGAGACCATCGATCAACTCGAGCAGGGGGGCGAAGACGTTACCGGCCTGCTGGAACTGGCGATTGAAGCCGACGATGAAGAAACCTTTAACGAAGCCGTCGTTGAGCTTGATCAACTGTCTGCCAAGCTGGAGCAATTAGAATTTCGTCGTATGTTCTCTGGTGAATACGACAGTGCTGATTGCTACCTGGATATCCAGGCCGGTTCCGGCGGCACAGAAGCTCAGGACTGGGCCAGCATGTTGCTGCGCATGTACCTGCGCTGGGCCGAGGCCAAAGGCTTCAAGACCGAAGTGATTGAAGAGTCCGACGGTGACGTCGCAGGACTGAAGTCCGCCACCATCAAGATCATCGGTGACTACGCCTTCGGCTGGTTGCGTACTGAAACCGGCGTACATCGCCTGGTGCGCAAGAGCCCGTTCGACTCCGGCGGTCGTCGTCATACCTCGTTCAGTTCGGTGTTTATCTACCCGGAAGTGGACGACGATATTGATATCGACATCAACCCGGCGGACCTGCGTATCGACGTTTACCGCGCCTCGGGTGCGGGTGGTCAGCACGTGAACAAAACTGAGTCGGCGGTGCGTATTACCCACTTACCGACCAACATCGTAGTGCAGTGTCAGAACGACCGTTCTCAGCATAAGAACAAGGATCAAGCGTTTAAACAGCTGCGAGCCAAGCTGTACGAGTTTGAGATGCAAAAGAAAAATGCTGATAAACAGATGCTGGAAGACAACAAGTCCGACATCGGTTGGGGCAGCCAAATCCGCTCTTACGTGCTGGATGACGCCCGTATCAAGGATTTGCGCACTAACGTTGAAACGCGCAACACGCAGGCCGTATTAGATGGCGACCTGGATAAATTCATTGAGGCAAGTTTGAAAGCCGGGTTATAAGGAACAGAAATGTCTGAGCAACAACCACAAGGCGCCGAACAGGCGCTGGATCTCAATAACGAGTTGCAGTCACGCCGTGAAAAACTGGCTGCGCTGCGCGAGAACGGCATTGCGTTCCCGAATGATTTCCGTCGCGACACCACGTCCGACAAGCTGCACGTCGCGTACGGCGATAAAGACAATGAAGAGCTGGAAGCACTGGGTGTAGAAGTCACCGTTGCCGGCCGTATGATGACCCGCCGTATCATGGGCAAGGCATCCTTTGTCACGCTGCAAGACGTTGGTGGCCGCATCCAGTTGTACGTCGCGCGCGATGATCTGGCGGAAGGCGTTTACAACGAAGAATTCAAGAAGTGGGACCTTGGCGATATCCTTGGTGCACGCGGCAAGCTGTTCAAAACCAAGACCGGTGAGCTGTCTATCCACTGCACTGAACTGCGCCTGCTGACCAAGGCCCTGCGTCCGCTGCCGGACAAGTTCCACGGCCTGGCCGATCAGGAAACCCGTTACCGTCAGCGTTACCTGGATCTGATCGCCAACGAAGAATCGCGCAAGACCTTCAAGGTGCGTTCTCAGATCATGGCGGCGATGCGTAACTTCATGGTGGAACGCGGCTTCATGGAAGTCGAAACCCCTATGATGCAGGTGATCCCGGGTGGGGCTTCTGCTCGTCCATTCGTGACTCACCACAATGCGCTGGACATCGATATGTACCTGCGTATTGCCCCTGAGCTGTACCTGAAGCGTCTGGTTGTGGGTGGCTTCGAACGTGTGTTCGAAATCAACCGTAACTTCCGTAACGAAGGCGTTTCTCCGCGTCATAACCCAGAGTTCACCATGATGGAACTCTATATGGCTTACGCGGATTACAAAGATCTGATCGAACTGACCGAGTCGCTGTTCCGCACCCTGACCCAGAACGTGCTGGGCAATACTCAGGTGCAGTACGGTGATGAAGTGTTCGACTTCGGCAAGCCGTTTGTGAAGCTGACCATGACCGAAGCGATCAAAAAATACCGTCCGGAAACCGATCTGGCCGATCTGGCTGATATGGGCAAAGCGGTGGCTATCGCTGAATCCATCGGCATCAAGATTGAGAAGAGCTGGGGTCTGGGTCGCGTTGTGACCGAGATCTTCGAAGAAGTGGCGGAAAGCCATCTGATTCAGCCGACCTTCATTACCGAGTACCCGGCAGAAGTGTCCCCGCTGGCACGTCGTAATGATAACAACCCGGAAATCACCGACCGCTTTGAGTTCTTCATCGGCGGCCGTGAAATCGGTAACGGCTTCTCCGAGCTGAATGACGCAGAAGACCAGGCGCAGCGTTTTGCTGACCAGGCTAATGCGAAAGACGCCGGCGATGACGAAGCTATGTTCTACGATGAAGATTACGTCACCGCGCTGGAGCACGGTCTGCCGCCAACCGCAGGTCTGGGCATCGGTATCGACCGTATGGTTATGCTGTTCACCAACAGCCACACCATCCGCGACGTGATCCTGTTCCCGGCAATGCGCCCGCAGAAATAACTTCGCAGTAATGAATATCAACCGGCACAGGTGACTGCGCCGGTTTTTTTTCGTCTGATGAGTGATAACCGAGGGGAACGCGGCTAACTGCTTAAAACACCAGCAGTTACGCGTTATCTCCGCTTGCCCGACGGGGATAACCGGTTATAATGGCAGCCGCACACCGATGCGGGTGTAGTTCAATGGTAGAACGGCAGCTTCCCAAGCTGCATACGAGGGTTCGATTCCCTTCACCCGCTCCATGTTCTCTTTTAGCTACACTATGCAGCTAAAATAGCCCTCTACAGAGGCGTAGCCTCTCTGATTGCTACCATTAAACTACACGCTCACCTGTTGCGACAGGGTGTGTTGATTGGTTAGAGATCATACCCTTTTGCTGGCAGTAGTTCCACGTCTCAAACTGCGATAGCCCAACTTGATAGACGATGCCGCCAATCACGGCTTAAAACCTCTCTAAAGCTCACAGCAAGGCGCATTTAAGCCCGATGTCACTAAACAGGTTCATGGTGGTTTTCGTCCCTGCACACGATATGCAGGCTCTGCCAGCGTTTCAGCCACGCTTCCCTTTGGGGATACACGGTTATCCTGATAAGACCTCGCTCTGAGTAGATCACTGATGCTGTCGCTAACGCTCCGCTTTGCGTGTTACCACCAACGGGGCTTTATGTCTTTTATTGCCTAAATATTAGCATGCTTACGATGCTGTGTTTTTATACAGTAATATGTAGAAGACTCATAAAGTATGGGGTATGATGGCTAGTAGTCAGGGCGTAGATAAGTTGGCTTATGTCCTGATTTAGCACTTATATCAATCAAACCTAAGGGAAAAATTATGAAAGATGGCCTCTACGCTGTAAATTTCAGATCGAACCTGCAAGATTTTGGTTCAGGGATTGTGAGTGTTAAAGACAACACTATCAATGGCGGAGATCATGGGTTTTACTACCAAGGGAAAACCGTTGATAATAAAATTAAGTTATTGGTAAAGCATTATAATCCTCGAGTTCAATCTGTTTTTGGCAATATCAATAATTTCTACTTAAACTTGGAAGTCGCAGAAAAAGGTGAAGGCCACTATGAACTATCAGGTTCAATGGAAGGCCAGCCACAAATGATCTTAACTGTGACAGCTAAACTACAAGCGGCATTAGTCGCGTAATATCCTACGGCTAAAGAAAAGGGCGCGTAACGTGCCCTCTATTAACAATAGAAGTTGATGTCATATTAATCAATGTAAACAATAGATTAAGGAAGAACAATGGCTGATCCTGTTTCTCTTGCTGCTATCTCTGGCACTCTTGAACTAGTCAATAAATCAGTGGAGTTAGTCCGCAACCTACGAAAGAAAGGTGACGATGAGCTTACTGCTGCTGAGATGCGGAATACCTTGATTGATCTGCTTGATGATCTCGTAGAAGTCAAAAGTGAATTTGTTAGCCTTAAAGCCGTTCTGTTGAACAAGGAAGAGGAGATTAGTGAGCTTAAAGCGGAGTTAGAAGGAAAACAGAATCTTAGATTTGATGGTCATCTCTATTGGAAAGATGGAGATGAAACAGCATTCTGCCCGAAATGCTATGAGGTAGAAAAAACTCAAGTCCATATGCATTTCTCTCACGGAATGGGTCAATACTCGCCAAATTGGTACTGCGATAATTGTAGGTTGACCCGTTATATTAAGTCTTGTTGAAGTATAGCGTTATCTGCATTAGTCAAACGTCTTTGTATGGGGGCAGGAGCGACCAGCGCTTACAGTGATTGTCTCTGTTCTCTGACTGTTTTCATAAATACAAATTTTACCGCCCCCAGAGGCTTCCTGTTCTTCTGACAATATCAAGGTTATCGAAGCAGTAGCAGGTAAACTTAAAGCCAACAGAAGGGCGTACAGAGCGTTTTTCATATCAAACCTCCTTTCTAGAAATCCACTTCCATCATGGCTTTGGACACATCATTATCAGTTATCCCGATGTATGCCTGCGTGGTTGCAGCGGAGCTATGATTGAGCATTTTCATCGTTAACCCAATATCCTTGGTCTTTTTGTAAACAGCATACCCCAAAGTTTTCCTCCCGGTATGTGTTCCGATTTTCTTCCCCAGTCTATCCCCAGCTTCTCTAAATGCTTTGCTCACCGATTGACGGCTGACTGCCTTACCTTTGGCTCTGTTGGTCTCGACCTCAAACAGGAAGGTGTGGTGAGGGTGTCTCTCCCTGCGCTCTGCAATCATGGTCAGTACGGAAGGATGTAATCGAACACGGCGAACTTTCCCCGTTTTTTGTTCCTTAACTTCCAGCTCATCACCTTTGATATGTGAGTACTCAATCGGCAGGGCATCCGATATCCTGTAGCCGGTATGGGATAGGAATATGAAAAGATCACGATACAGCGTATTGCCATTGTTCATCTCGACCAGCAACGTTTTGAATTCCTGGATCTCCTCTTTACTGCGTAACGCCTCAACCCTCATTTGTCACTCTCCTAACTTACATTTCAATAAATCATTATTGATCACAATAATGATCATTTTCAATAGGTTACTAGTTGCATTCAGCACAAAATGATCAAAGTTAGCAGGATAATCATTAGAAATGAATTAAAGGTAATTAAGGGGTATTTAAACGTATTTAAAGCCTATTAAATGCTATTTAATCACTATTTAAATAGCCAAGCGAATATCGTTATAACTAATTGATATTTAAATAATTATTATGGATATAGTGGTGCTTAGCAAGATTGCCAAAGGGTAAAAAAATTTCCTTCATGATTTCAAAATATCCTTCCAAATAATTCTGCATAAAACGTGAATAAACACTGAATAGAATGGCTGCGCCATAGACACAACAATCAGCATGTACGTAACTCACTGATATTGCAGTACTGGTAGTGTCTAACTTCCAATTTGTCATATTGTCGCATAGGGCGGTGATGGCATGGCCGTGCCGATTTCATCTTTGGAATTGAGAATCAACGTCACCTCAAATGAGATCAATTCTCACTAAAATTGTAAAGGAAAATTAACAATAAATTGAATGATTCAAAAAGAGATAATTTTGCTTAGGAGGTAATTTGCCGTGCGATATGACGGAAGTAGGTAGGGTGTGGGTTTGAGAGATGTTAACTATCCCTTTGCAAAAAGCCCTTTTCAGGGATGCTCTGATCCTCTGCTGGACACTTATTATCTATGAACAACGTGAATAGTAATGAGTGGATAGTAAAGGATCAGCTAATCAGCTTGGCTATGAGTGAGCGTAGTGAGTGGTGTAGTCATGATGATTATTGTTATAAATCTCTTGTTAAAGAGTTCTTGTTAAAAATTACTTAACAATTACAAGTTAATAGATAAGGTTAATAATGGTTAGCTTATTGATTATTAACAATTGACTAATGGGTGCTTATTAACCAGTTCTCCAAGGTGCAATTTTATCATATAGCTATTACATATTTTTGCACCGGTTCATCCCTTAGGCTACGCCTCATGAGAACAGGTATACGCTAACCTATGATTTATAGTGCTTCGCCCTATGATATTACTCTTATTGGAAAGGGCTTTTTTAATAAGGGGGCATATCGGCCTGTACGCCACTGTAATCGTTTTTACTGCATTAGGTGGGCCGATGTATGCCTAAGCCATCAGGATTGCTTAGAATGGATTACACAGCATTATAGCCAGTAGTTAATTTTAACTTGAAATTCTCAGTAATAAGAAATATTATAAAATTGGTTGATTATTTATTATAATATATTGACATTATCACCTATACATGTTATAGTAGTTTTAGGTAGCAAGTAAATTAACTTTATAGATACCCTGCCGGGTTCCCCTCGGTGGGGATTTTTACATCCAAAATCGGAGGAATATGAATAAAAATAGGAAATTTAAAAATGCTCAGGATGTTGCAAATGCCATTCATGACGGATCCCAAAACCTACGCCGACTGATTAATAAATTGTCGCCGACAAGCGCAACATCGACAGAATATAAAGATCTAATTCGCCTTGGCATTGCATTATATCGGGTACAGGAAAGCGCACAAAAGCTTGAGGCGCTTAAAGCGAGAGAGGGAGAATGAGCCAATCGTTCAATATTAACCTCACCGAAGGTCAGGTAAACGCATTAGAGGCGATGGCCGATATGTCCGGCATGACTACTGATCAATTCGTTACCTACGTGCTCAAAAAAGAAATTGTCCAGTTTATCGAATGGTACAATAAACGATTTAATATTAACAATTCAACTGTTGAGGAATAATGACAGATAGTAACTACGATAAAAACTATACAATACCATACCCAGATGATTGCCTACCCACCCGCTGTGATATATTTCTGGGTGTTCTCAGAGATAATATATTAACAGTTGATGAAATGTTATTACGGATCCCTACATATCCAGAATACACGCATGCAGCCGCATATAGAGCGATTGAAATTTATCAGAGTCAGTAATAATAGGAGCGCTACGATGATTATTAATTTCACAAGCGAACAATTTACCACACTAAAAAACGAGGCGAATAGGCAAAATAAAGCTATTGCTCGCCTTATTAATGAAGTGGTTGAAAAATATTTAAAAGATAACCTTAACAAGAGGGAAAATGACAGGACAGAAAACATTGGAGGTAGTCAGTAGTATTGTTGGTGCTGGCAAAACGCATCAACTGATTCAAACATTTGATTACAACCGCAGGAACTCCATTATAGCGTGTCCAACGCTGGCGCTATGCAAACAAACAGCAGAAAGCCTAAAACACCGTAACCCTGCATTTATACAGTCCGAGGATGGTGAGAACGTTATTAGCGCTCTCAGTATGGAGATTCGTTGCGGTACTGGTTTGATCATCGTGACCCATCGGGCCATTGAATTATTGGGGTTAGAGGCTGAGAGGGATAGTTCTCTCTTCCAGCAGCTACTACGCTGGGATTTGTATCTGGATGAACATGTGTCACCTATATCAGTCGGGCAGTGTAACCCTAAAAAACTGACTAACGTGTCCAACTTCTCTGATTACTGGTTAATCACCGAGGAAGGGAAAGCGACAGTTAAACCGGGATATGAGCCTGAGCTATGGGAACTACTGGATGATTATTATTCTGGCGTGTCTGAAGTAAAGGACTTCACATATACTGCATTAACTAACGGTGCCTGTCGTATAACAACAAATGATAGTGGGAAACTCTTCCTATCATGGGCTGGGTGGTCACCACTCATAAAAGCCTTGCAGGGCTTCAATAGTGTAATGCTTCTTTGTGCTAATGCCTCTGGCTCCCCATTGGCGACGGCGCTGAAAGAGTGCCATGGGTGGAGGATTGAGGATGCGCCTGTCGAATTCTGGCCCTCTGGTGAGCGTAATACCCACCACAATCAACACAACGTAACCCTCTATGCAGCTCTACCCAAAACTACGGGACTGTCTACCCTGGGAAAATCCAGTTGCGAGCTGTATAAAAAGGTGTGCGAGAAAATCGCTCAGCACATCGGCTGTGAACCGTTCATCTACACCAGCAATAAAAACAAGTCCATTGGAGATTTTACTCGACAGTCTGACCACTGGTTAGCCAGGGGAGTTCGAGTCCCATTTATAACCTCTGGGTTGAATAGATACGCCGGTTTGATGGATAGCGAGGAATTAGAGTTAAGCGGGAAGGAAAGGGATCATGTTGATAGTTTTGATAATGGCTTTGATTGTGGTGTCTGGTTAGGTGTTTCACTGCTCAACAACACTCACAAAAATCTAATATCTGAACTCACACTAAAATTTGGTGGTTCAGGCCAAGCAATGATTCAATCATTGCAAAATTTTATGACCTGTGAGAATGCCTATCAAATGATCGGCAGGACAACAGTTAGAAACAGAGATAAAAACAACAAAGTTAAACTCTATTTCTTGGATGCTGATACCCGTGACTATATCCATAAAAATTACTTCCCAAATGCTAAATGCATAAACCTTAACGTGAGCGTTGAAGGTAAATCGGATAAAACACGGAGTAGGGTTCAGGAGTTAAAATCAGAGGGGTACAGACAAATTGATGTGGCTGCACTATTAAGATGTAGTCTGAGGTCAGTAAAAAATTATTGGAAGGAGTGAAATTGATCATCCTATACATAAATATTTTATCAATAATGTATCTTTTATTTTCAATTCACAATATAAAATTTAAAACTAAATAATTGGGGGTGTTATTTCTACAGGACTATTTGGCCGCAGCAATGGAAATCAATTTGACGATTTTGTTATTTTTAATAACGTCAAGAAATTAAGGAGTAGTAAAAATAAAAGTAACAGCAAGCAGATAATAAAAAGAACACCAAAACCTCGCTATAAATTATCAAGCCCTCTATCTGATGAGGAAAAAGAAATTATTGACAGTATGGAGGGGGTTACTTTTAAACCTCGTCCTCGGTTGATTGGTGTTGATCATTTGCAAAACCTCGAGAAATGGGAAGCCATCGGTTTTTATTCAGAGCTGGAATATAACGGCTGGCTCCAAATGAATCGTTTGCAGAATGAAATGTACGAAGGTTATTGCGTGGATGTCCTGCACCAGAAATCAGGTGGGGAGGCTGGCAATGAGTAACCATGAGCTATTATCCAATCTCGAGACAATATTCAGCGTCCTGTTGAGAAAGAAGATGGTCAAAAATGGCATCGCTATTCTTGATGGGTTGGATGAAATAATCAATGATTTAGAATACCTCTATAAAAATGCTGACCCGCAAGATAAATTCTTAGAAGATAAGATGCTTAAACTTTTAAACTCAATAGCTGATCTTCGGGCAGCAGTAAAGACAGTAAGAAAGTTATCTATCGAGTATCCGCAGGATATGACCCTAACAGGTGCAGTATTAGAAAAGTTAGAAAATAATTACAAGGTAATTTAAAGGAGAATTAAAATGGAGAACATCAATAACAGCACAAAGCTATTTGCTTTTAAAAAGACCCAGACTGCACAGGATAACATTAATAACCAATTTCAAGCAAAGGTGAATGAGTTCCAAAAAGTATCTTTAACCTGCTTGCAACAACAAATTTCAACTTTGGTAGGCAGGGCAGTAGTTTACCCAGAGCAGGTGGAAATGATGTTAAGTTCATATTGTGAGGCTAACGCTAGACTATTGGAGATTTACGAGGAGTTTGAGGAGTACCAAGATATCATTGCCCCCTCATTCCTCTCTGTCGCTGTGATGGAATATATGAAAAGTGCTGGCGAATTGGTTGAGTCCCTACCACGTAAATAATGATAAGTCAATGTGTTTAATTGACAAATACAATTATAAATGTTAATATAACTATATGGGGATATATTATTTGTCTCCTTACGTTATTAAACGCCGCTTTATGTTCTGACCAGTTCTGGGCGAGTGCTAATAATAGTTAGGTGGATTTGCGTAGCAGGGGTGCTATTTAAATTTATCACTGAAAAATGGGTTTACTGTTTCCCTCAAAAACCGGCTCCGGGTTAGTTTACTGGCATTTACTGACCCACCTATTTATAGCTTGGCTATCTGATGTAACATTCCAGATAGAGAGCACTCTAGATTAGGGATTTTAGAGCAGTGCCTGAACAACTCGCTATTTATTACTCCCTTACTAAATCAATAAAACTCTCCTTGTTGATATTCTTAATTGACTTTAATTGCTTTTAGTTAATATGTGCCCTCACATGAGGGCTATATTTTTATTTGCATCCGTGAAAGTTAATGAAAGTCACATTTAAAGTAAAAGTTAACAATGAGAAACTATATACAAATCAACAAATAAAAGTCATTTCAAAGTGATTTTAACTTTCAAAATCACTTTCAAAAGCTTTTGATAAGGAATATTAAACATGAATAATATTGAAATTAAAAAGTCCAACGATGATCGGATAGCAGTAACTCTGCTGGTAGATGATGTTGAGTTGGCAAATAAAATCTATATCAGCGCCCGCGATGAATTTGGCCTTGATGTGGAGATTACAGAAGAAGTAACAAAAATGCTGAATAAAAGCAATAAAGAAACCGAAGACAATTTCATGTCATCATTAAATAAAAAACTGAAAATAAAATAATTAACAAGGAGAAATATGCCTCTATTTTATACCAATGCATCCGACTTATGTAAAGCAGATGTGATTTCATATGCAACAGACAGCCTTTTGGCTGATATTAAAATTGAACTGAGTGTTCCAGTAACTCGCGATTTCCTCGCTGGCTCTATTCTGGATAAATCAACAGGTGGTTTTGCTACCGCTTCCAGTACATCTGAAAATATTTTCGTCATCCTCGAAAAAACATTCGCTGGTGAGAAATTCATTTGTGCTGCTCGCCCATTTGGTGTGGTGCTGATTGATGCGGCTATGATTGCAGGCGCAGCCGCTGACCTTGACGCCCTGAAATCCGTACTTTCAGCTCAGGGATTCTCGTTCGCTACATGTGGCGTGTACACATCGTAATATCCACCAACTATAATAATAAAGGAAATAAATATGAGTATTTTAAATCCAGCTAACGGCTACGTTTACGATCTAAGTTCTGACATTTATGATGCAGTTCCGAAAGAGAACTTTGTCATTTCAAGTTTGAATCTGTTTACCCAGGAAAACCATGCGGTCAATCGTGTTGCAATTCAACGTCTCATTGCTGACCAGTCGCAAATGTTGCTTGAGAATAAACGTTCTGTGCACTCTGATTTCAACGCTGTGCGTCGTCCGTTCGGTGCTGCTTACCTCTACGATATGAAATATTTTAGTGCTATTAACAGCGTTGAGAGCCACGACGTAGAGCAGTATGTCAGCCGTAAATCAATGGATCGCCAACAAGCGATTGGTGAGGTGTTGAGTGACCTCGCAATTGAACAGGTGAAGGCATACGACCGTACCAAAGAAAAGTATCTCCAAGATGCGATTCTTGGTGGAATGGCATATTCTGATTATGCAGACCAAGGCGACTTAAACTTCTATACCGAATATGGTCAATCTAAAACAAATACCACTATTGATATTTCAGCAAACGCTAATATCCCTGCGCAGTTGGATAATGTATGGCGTGTAATCCGCCGTGCTTCGCTGGAACAGGCAGGTAATCTGCAATCTGTCGTGGTGCTGTGTACTGGGGATGTGGCGAACGCTCTACGTTATCACCCATCAATTACGCAGGCCATGCTATACGTATTGGGAAGCAATGATCCTAGCAACTTCTACACGCAATTTGCTGAGGCTCTACCGGGATACACCACTTGGAAATTCAAGGGTTTTTCCTTTGTAGATGTCACGGGTGATGCAGCGTTAGAGGCGTATATCGGCGAGAATGGTGCAGTATTCATCCCGAAATTCTCAGATTCTGCTGGGGTATATACCTTGCATACAGGTGTTGGCGTTAAACACGCTACATTGGGGCAAGAACTGGGTGAAACGCATCAATATGTAACCACCGACGATAAATGGTCGTTCCCAACAGTTGCATTCGAATCTTCAGTGTTGCCATTGGTTCAACTGCCTCAAGCGATTGTATTTACTACCGCAGCATAATTTATTGATTAAAGAAGGTCGCATTGCGACTTTCTTTTTAACAACATTCGTTATATTTATCGATAGGGTTAATTTATTAATATGAGACTTGTAATAGAGAAGAGTAATCACGCCAAGTTCCTAAATATTTCACTGGAAGAAGCGTTGAATAAAAAGGTGCTGAACCTTAACGCACTATGTAAGTGTTTCGGGATAGCTCGTAGCACTGTTATTTCTCGGATGGAACAGGGAATGGATTTAGCTACAGCATTGACCATTGAAGATCAAAGAATAAAATAATAGGAGGTTAGATGGCTTTAAGAGTTAACGCAGCAACGCTAATAAATACCGTCAGATATGACACGGATATGCAAAGCTTCCGAAAAGTTAAAAAGCAAATGGAAGAATTAAAAAAAGCGATGACTGCCAAATCAATAATGGGAAATGTATTTAATGCGAAGCAAGTTCAGCGAGAGGCTAAACAGGCAGTAGCGGCAGTTAAACAAGCTAATAAACAGGTTCAGCGTGAAATGCAGAATGCGCAGAAACGTTATAAAATCACTCTCCCGAATCAGGGAAAGAATGGTTCAGGGACTGGAATGGTTGGGACTGCTGTCGGCGATCCTGCAATGGTTAAACGCCAAACTCAGGCTATGCACCAACAAACAGCCGATGCAAAATTATTAGCCAAACAACAAGCTGATGCAGCAAAGAAAAAGGCGGTAGCTACCCGAGTCGATTTAAACGCCACCATGAAGCAGGAGCGTGCACTCTATAATATCCAAAGAATGCAGGGATTAGATGCAACCCAGAAATATCAGGCAGCTAAGGCGGCGCAGGAAATTGCTAATCAATATCGCCGTGGTGAGTCTGACCTGAGGTCGATGAATCACCAAATGGCTATGTTAACCCAGAAAACGAGAGATGCCGCTACCGCAGCGCGTAGGTTCCAGAGGGTACAAAAACCACACCATGTAACCGGTGGTAGTGGCTTTGGTCTCGGTGGTCTCGTAACGGGCGCAGGGGCTTATTTAGCAGGTGGCGCAGCATTAGCAGGTGTTGCAGGTGCTGGTTATGCGGGGCTAAATGCAGCCAGACAATCAACCAACCGCAATATGCAATATAGTTTGGCTGCTAAAAACTCTAACACTTACGCATCAGTAATTCAGGCAATGGTGAAGTACGGTAGAGAGCAGGGTGTGGATTCTGCCAACCCAGAAAAAATAGCCGATAATTTCAAAGATATTTCAGAGAAACTCGGTGATTTTCAAAATAACGCGACGTGGAATGCTAAAAAACAACAATGGTCAGGTGGTGGTGCTGTTGGTGATGTGGCTAATCAGTTGGGGCTTGATAAGAAAACCATTGATTCCTACAAAGATAGACCTCTCGAATTCTTAAACCTCATTCAAAATCAAGGCAAGAAATTAGGTTTGTCAGTCAATCAGATTAATAACTTGTTTGAAGGACTAGGTGATGACCTGCTTTATTATCGCCCGTTGTTTGAGAATGATGGTGCTGCGTTAGTGCAATCTCTCAAGGACATGAAAGAAGCCGGAACAATGCTAACACCGGAAATGATTGCAGCATCCCAGAAACTCAATGTATTTGGAATTGCCCTCGATATGCAAACCTCTGCATTGCAGGATAAATTCTCCCTGGGTATTGCCGATGCAATTGGAAGCACTAAAGACTTGGATTCAGCGTTTAAACTCCTACAAGAGCCAGTTTATAAGCTTGGTTCTTTGCTTGGTAATACTATTAATGAGCTGGATGGAATATCCAAATTCTTGAATGGATTCACCTTCGATGGATTAATGAAGAGTGCAGGTGATAGTAGTCCGAAAACTTGGTATAACTCCGCTAATGACGAATTGAATAAATTCTTGTTTGGTGGTGATATCGCTAATCGAATTGGTAATGTGTTTACTGGTAAAGGCGATTCAACACAAAGCCCAATAACAACACCGACACCTACTATAAATTTAAGGGATAAAAGCGGTCTTCTGAATAATTCAGTTCAATATCAAAACCCAACTATTAACGTTAGCCTAACGCCAACACTTAATACGCAGGTTAATGTTAGTCCAGATCCTGAGTTAGGAAATATCATCCAAGCTAAAACAGCGCAAGCAGTAGGTGATGAATTTAGGAATATGACTTTGGGAATGCAATCAACAATGGGTAATAATTTTAATTAATTTTTTTATAAAATAATCCCGGGTTTGCACCGGGATTTTTATTGCACAAAAAATCCCATAAATACGGGGGTTATTGGGATTTATTGTATGTATTATAGTCGTTTGATAATTCTATGCAGAGTTGACCGTGGTAGTCCGGTTCTCTCTGCCAACTCCGCTATCGTTTGTGCCTCGCGGTTGTCCCATAGGCGGATGATCTGATCTAGCGTTTTCCAGTCATAAACGGTAGGGCGTCCACGTCTCGAGCCAGCATTGATTACATGCAACGGCAGTAGGGTATCTGCACAAATTGACGTTTGTCGGATTTCCCCCGTTCGAGGCTCATTACGGTACACCACGATACAGACAGGCAGAGGGGCACGGTTGAGTTGTCTGGTCTGGGTAACGCCGGTGGCGGGGATAAACCGCATACCTCTATGACACCATCGGATCTCGTGGCAATAGGGATTAGCAAAGACGTGCTCGAGGAAATATGTTGCCTGTGTCCGGGCTGGGATGATAAAGACGGCGCAATCAGCTCCCTTTCCTTTGGTGAGAAATTCCCCACACATAGAATATGGCGGGTTACAGAAAACAGTATGCCCCTCCCAACATTGGTTCAATGCGTCATTGTCGGCGCTCCAGTAGGTAGAATGTAGGGTATTTTCCTCGGATGCTGCTGCGTCTACAGTGAAATTAAACTCCCGATGCAGATTTTCATATACCCTGCGTGGCGTCCGCCATTCATCAGACCCGCCGTGCTTTTTACCGTTTTGTGCATATTTCATTCATAATCCACCAACTCTATGATATTTCTTAACTCTGCAAGCTCAGCTCCTTGGCTGTAAACCTGTTTCGCCATGGTTTTCTGTGTGTGACCTACAAGGGCCGCTATCCGGCTATCATCTACGTTGTGTCTATCCAAGCAGGTGATGAACATCCCACGCAAACTATGAAAACATTGCCTATCGCTTGCCGAGGGCAAGACACGATTTCTCAGGCGGGTAAACCTCTGACTGAAATAGGGTGCCTTCTTTCCATCGCTGCGGGTAACGTTGTTTGCGCTTGGCAAAAGATATTCATTACCCCGGCTCAGGTACTTTTCTATCACTCCCACAATTAGCGAATGCACCGGAATTGTGCGAATCCCCGATTTTGTCTTGCTCTTGCTAATGCGGAGCGATAACCCACCGCCATCCCTGATCACATCGACACACCGCATGCTACAAATCTCATCCAACCGCATCCCCTGATACAGCCCGATTAGGATCACATCCCTCAGTTCATCATCAGCAGCGTTTAGCAGTTTCGTTGTGTCTTCAATAGTAAAAGGTTCGTAGCTCTCGACTGTGGATTTCGCTTCCAACGCATGGCCTTTGAATGGGCAATCAGCAGGGATACCGTCATAACAGCGCCTTGCATACTCATAGACAGAAGACAGGCTTGAGAGGTAGTTCTGGACAGTTTGAGCGGATTTCTCTCTCTTCTGTTCCCTGATGAAGCCTGCAACCTGCGTTCGCCTAATATCACTCAGGGGAATATCGGCAACACCCAGGGACTCAATGAATAGGTTAACGCTCAACAGGGTTTTAGAGAGAGTGGTTAGCTCACGTTTGTCTTGGTATTCGGATAGGTACTCGTCCCGGATTTGAGCCAGCGTAGGTGAAATGGATGGTTTGGCCGCATAGGTATTTTGTGGTTTGTTGGCCTGCTCTTTTATCAGACCGTGCAAGGCTGCGATTCCCCGTTGAATCTTCAGTTGGTGAGTATCAGGTTTAAGCTGATTTTTGATCTTGTTGAACTCGATAATCATGTGGTCACGGAAGTTGATCGCCTTCTCGATGTCACGCTCACCACTTGAACGCCGGAAAACGCGCTTACCGTCCGTTAGGTGGCGCATGTAGGAAGGTACAAACACCTGAAAAAGCCAGATCCCATCATTTCGCATGAATAAATATTTTGTATTGTGCTTGATCGCCATCTCAGTATTCCTCTAAGATGCCGCAATCAGGTGATCCGTCTGGTTACACTGGTGAGATATAGGAACGGCAGCTTCCCAAGCTGCATACGAGGGTTCGATTCCCTTCACCCGCTCCAAAAAATTCCTGTCACTACCTTCCGCTAGCCAGTATCTCAAACAGAGTGTCGACTTCCTGTAGAGTATTGTAATGCATCATTCCGACACGTAGTACACCGCCGCAGTCCTGCAGATTCAACCGCTGAATTAACCCTTGCGCATAGAAATGTCCGCTGCCGACGCAGATATTGTGTTCGCCTAATCGGCGGGCGATCTGTTCGGGGGAGTGCTGCTTAAAGGTCAATGCAAACGTGGGTGTGCGGCGTTGGGTGTCCGCCACGGGAGAACCGTAGAGCTGCACCCCGTCGATTTGCTGTAAGCGCTGCAAAAAATACTCACACAGGGCTTCTTCATGCCGGTGATAGTCGGTAAAACTTTCCTGTAAACGCTGCCTTAAAGAGGCCCCCGGCGTTCCCCATTGCGCCAGGTAGTCAATGGCCGCCGAGACGCCAACCAACCCTTCAAAACTTTGCGTGCCCGTCTCAAAACGCCCTGGCCCGACATCGGTGGCCGGTTCGACCTTGTAAGGCTGCAGTCGTTGCAACCATTGCGGCGCGATATAGGCCATGCCGATATGCGGACCAAAGAATTTATAGGCGGAACACACCAAAAAGTCGCAGCCCAGCGCCTGCACATCGATCAAGTTGTGCGGGGCATAATGCACCGCATCGACGTAAACCTGCGCGCCGACGCGGTGGGCGGCTTCGGTGATGGTTTTAATATCGACGATACTGCCCGTGACATTAGAGGCGTAGGTGACCGCGACCAGGCGGGTTTTGGCCGTGATCTGCTCGCATAGCCGGGCAACATCCAAAGAACAATCCGATTGCTGCAGGGGGATTTGATGCACGGTGACGTGTTTGTCGTTGGCCGCCTGCTGCCAACTGGATACGTTGGCGTAGTGATCCAACTCGGTGACGATAATTTCATCGCCGGCTTGCCAGTTGCGACTAATGATCCGGCTGAGGTGGAACGTCAGCGAGGTCATATTCATGCCAAAAACGATATTATCGGGCGAGGGCGCATTCAAGAAGGCGCGCACCGATTCCCTCGCATGATCCATCACCTCGGTTGTCTTATGACTGGAAAAATAGTGCCCGCCCAGGTTGGCGTTATATTTCCCCAGATAGTCGGTCATTTTTCCCAACACCGCTTGTGATACCTGAGAACCACCGGGGCCATCGAAGAAAATAACCGGTTTATCATTATAGTGCTGATTTAGCGCGCTAAATTGGGTTCGGGCGAGTTCAGGGGAGAAGGTCATGCTTTTTCTCCCCGTGCGGTCAGAACAAACAGATCAAGATGCCCTTCTTGTTCCGGGACAATGGGGCTGATAGGCGTGGCGTTATGCCATAGCTTGCTGTCCGCCAGCAAAACGGCCTCACCATCCGCCAACACTTTTTTAAAGAAAGGGGGCTGGTGATTATCGGCGTATAACATGATTTCGCCGCCGACAATATTTTGCCGATGGATACCAATCATCGCGATATGATCAAAGCCATCCTGATGGATCCCTTCCGGTGCTACCTGAGTTTCATGATGAATGGCGACGACGCGCATCTGATGAATTTCTATCTCCGCACCTTCTGGCAGTGCGTTGCTTTCTGCAAACAGATTGCACATTTCTTCCATGCCGGCGCTTTGCAACACGGCATCGTCAATGGGTTCGAAATGGCGCACCACGTTGCCCTGGAAATGGTTGATCTCATCGGACTGAACGAAATTACGTCGGCCAATCTCTACCACATGGCCATTGAGATGTTTGACGACCGAATAGCGGCGTAAACGGTACTTGCCGTCGGCGTGTTGTGTATGGGGCAATCCAGAAAACGACGGCATCAATTGTTGGGTGGCCTGATGGCTAAGTGCAGTCATACTTATTACGTTTTCGTGTTTCTGTAACATAATCACCTCAAATATGAATCAATATTGATTTTGTAGGGAGGTATTTCGATTGAATTGTAGTCGACACTATTGCCAACGCAATTTTTAGCCAGCGCCGACTACCTTCAAGCGATATGCTGCTGTAAACAAGAATGAACGTAGGACGGCATTAACCGTCGGTTGAGCGGCTGACAGCTTCCCAGGTATCGATATCGCTGTTCATTTGATTCAGTTTTTCCCTGACATACATGACGGCATCGCTGCCCAGTAGCAGTGATGCCGGGGGCTCAGGGCTGTTAATGAGTTGCAGAATGGCTTTGGCGGCCTTAACCGGGTCACCGGGCTGATGGCCGCTGCGTTTTTCACGTGTTTCACGGATCGGCCCGAAGCTCTGATCGTAATCGCTGATACTGCGCGGCGAACGCACCATCGAACGCCCAGCCCAATCGGTTCGAAAAGACCCCGGCTGAATGGCGGTGACCGCAATATTAAAGGGCTTTAGTTCTTTGGTCAGCGTTTCGGAAATGCCCTGCAAGGCAAATTTGCTGCCGCAGTAATAGCTGATCCCCGGCAGGGTAATGAAGCCGCCCATGGAGGTCACATTGATAATATGGCCGGCCCGGCGATCCCGAAAATAAGGCAGAAAGGCTTTAATCACGGCCACGGCACCAAACACATTGACCTCAAACTGATGGAGCGCTTCACTCAGCGGCGATTCTTCCATAATCCCTTCGTGGCCATAACCGGCATTATTGACCAGTACGTCAACTGCCCCCAGTTCCTGCTCTACGGCATCGACCAGCGGGGCAACCGCGGAAAAATGGGTGACATCAAGAATACGGCCAAAGCAGCGGCCTGGTGCCAGGGCTTCAAAGTGATCTTTGGCCTGCTGATTGCGGAGTGTTCCGACCACGCGGTGGCCCGCTTTTAGCGCTTCTTCTGCCAGTGCGCGACCAAAACCGCTGCTGACCCCGGTGATGAAAAATAATTTTGATTGGTTCATGGCTTTATCCTCAGTAGGGTGGATAGGCAGAATAGGGCGGGCAGAGTAAAACGCGTAGCCCGGATCCTCTCTGATGTTTGCCTATTCCTCTGAGTGTCTGGACGGGCCCGTTGCTGGCTGCCACACTTCAATGACTTTCCACTTCTCTTTGCAGGCGTCTATGACCCTTTTCATGCCAACGGCGACCGACCAGATGATTGAGCTTTTGGACCGGTTGACACCGCATGAAGGCTACAATCTTACGGTTCTGGCGGACGTGCGTTTTTTACGTTCCAACCGCCCGTTGCTGCGCACACCGGTTTTATATGAACCTGGGATCGTCATTGTGGTGCAGGGGAGAAAACGTGGATTTTTGGGAAACGATGTCTATTTGTATGATGCGCAGCATTATCTGATGGTGTCAGTCCCGGTGCCCTTTAGCATGGAAACGGATGCCAGTGCTTCAGAGCCGATGTTGGCGATTTATATGCGGCTGGATTTCAATTTAGCGGCTGATTTGATGTTGCAACTCGATGAGCATAGTCCGAATCTCAGCGAGCCTCCACGAAGTATGGTGTCGAGTCCGATGGATGACGCAATGAGCCACTCGGTTTTGCGTTTCTTGCAGATCATGGCTTCACCGTTGGATGCAGAAATACTGGGACAGGCAATGGTGCGGGAGATTTATTACCGTGTAATGACCGGTCCTCAGGGGCAGATACTGCGAAGTGCGCTGACCACGCAGGGGCAGTTTGGCAAGGTGGCGAAAGCGTTACGAAAACTGCATGCCGAGTATGACTCGTATCTGGATGTGAAGGCGCTGGCGAAAGAGGCGGGTATGAGCCTGCCAACATTCCACAGCCATTTCAAAACCGTGACCAATACGTCCCCGATGCAATATCTTAAATCTACGCGGTTGCATCAAGCCCGATTGCTGATGCTGCGAAATAATCTCACCGCTTCAGCCGCCTGTGTTCGTGTCGGCTATGAAAGCGTTTCTCAGTTCAGTCGCGAGTTTAAACGTTTATTCGGGCTGACACCGCTCCATGAGGTTGAACGTATGAGGCAGAATTTTTCGCTGCCTGCACCCGTGATCCCTTCAGAGTTTATTTCCTCTCACTGACGGGGAGAAGCCGCGGGCCCGGTTTCAGTATTACTACACTTCACGAAATGGCCACCAGAGCACCGATAATGGCGATCAGTAGGATCCAAAACCATTTAGAGGTTTTTTCCGGCTTCCATTCTTCGCCATATTCAACCCGATAATCGGGTTTACGATCCTTTTGATTCATCCTGTTCCCTGGAATCGATATCCATATATGCCCTGGGATTACTTTAAGATGAATCCTAATATTATTGAATTTAAACCTATTTTTTGGGTAAAAATCCTAAAAAAATTGAGGGGCGTAAAATCGGCATGGGATGAGCAGCTTGCCATGTGGCTGAACGAGAGAGTCACCGGGTCAATACGCCAGGTAGCTCAGATGACTCTGTCACCCTGAAGATATTGGCCACCTGGCAATGATTGAGTTGTTACCCATTTAAGTCGGGAGATATTTTCTGATGGCTGGATATATGATGTTTATTTACAGTTTTTTATTGTAATTAACTTTCATTATTTACAAAGTAAACATAAAAATAACCATATTTAAACAAGCTAATTTACATGCAAATATTTGATGGTTTTTTAACTATAAAAACCATCTGTTTGTGATCGCTATCCCTCAATGAAAATGAAAAGAAGTTAATTATTAGCCTTCTTAAAAAGAATAATGAGGTTAGCATGTTATTTACTATTCAACTTATTGTCATACTGATCTGTCTCTTTTATGGAGCCAGAAAAGGTGGGATTGCACTGGGGCTACTTGGCGGTATTGGATTAATCATATTGGTTTTCGTTTTTCATCTACAACCCGGTAAACCGCCGGTTGATGTCATGCTGGTTATCATCGCCGTGGTGGCTGCGTCAGCAACGCTGCAAGCCTCCGGCGGGCTTGATGTGATGCTGCAAATTGCAGAGCGTTTACTGCGACGAAACCCTAAATATGTCTCCATCGTTGCACCCTTCGTGACCTGCATGCTGACCATTCTCTGTGGTACCGGGCATGTGGTGTACACCATCTTGCCGATAATCTATGACGTGGCAATCAAGAATAACATTCGTCCCGAAAGGCCTATGGCCGCCAGCTCTATTGGGGCGCAGATGGGCATTATTGCCAGCCCGGTGTCAGTCGCCGTGGTGTCACTGGTCGCCATGTTGGGTAATTTTACCTTTAATGGTAAACATCTGGAGTTTTTGGATCTGCTGGCGATCACTATTCCATCCACCCTGTGCGGTATTCTTGCTATTGGTATCTTCAGTTGGTTCCGGGGTAAAGATCTGGATAAAGATGAAAAGTTCCAAAGCTACATTTCAGATCCGGAAAACTATAAGTACGTCTATGGCGACACGGCAACATTGCTGGATAAAAAATTACCTACCAGCAATTGGGTGGCCATGTGGATTTTCCTGGGGACCATCGCTATTGTTGCGTTACTGGGAGCCTTTTCCGAGCTGCGTCCATTAATCAATGGAAAGCCGCTGTCCATGGTGCTGGTTATCCAGATGTTTATGTTATGTGCAGGTGCGGTCATTATTATCGCTACCAAAACCAACCCGGCTAATATCTCTAAAAACGAAGTTTTCCGTTCAGGTATGATCGCCATAGTGGCGGTTTATGGTATCGCCTGGATGGCCGAAACGATGTTTGGTGCTCATTTGGAAGAGATAAAATCGGTACTGGGCACCATTGTTAAAGAATACCCTTGGGCGTACGCTATCGTTTTGTTGATCGTTTCCAAGTTTGTTAACTCCCAGGCTGCCGCACTGGCCGCGATTGTTCCTGTGGCATTGGCCATCGGTGTTGACCCTGCCTATATCGTTGCTTCTGCACCGGCCTGCTACGGCTACTATATTTTGCCTACCTACCCAAGCGATCTGGCCGCCATTCAGTTCGACCGTTCAGGGACAACCAATATCGGACGATTTGTTATCAACCACAGCTTTATCCTGGTCGGTTTGATTGGGGTTTCCGTTTCCTGCGTGATGGGGTGGGTCCTGGCGGCGGCATACGGCTTCTTGTAACGGGGTGGGGCGTAGCGGTGGATAAAACCGTTTATTGATGAGTCACTATTTGCTTAGAAAAGAAATGCAAAAAACCCGCTCAAAGCGGGTTTTTTTATCACTAATGCTTAACTGCTCAGGCTGATGCCTTCATCGCTATCGTAAGTTTTAGCGAGATTATCGGCGATTAAAGCGCGATAACATTAACAGCAGATGGGCCTTTAGCGCCGTCCTCAATAGAGAACTCCACTTTCTGACCTTCATCCAAGGTTTTAAAATCGCTGCTCTGGATAGCGGAGAAATGTACGAAGACATCTTTGCTGCCATCTTGTGGAGTGATAAAGCCGAAGCCTTTGTCAGCGTTAAACCATTTTACTAAACCAGTCATTTTGTTAGACATAGATATATCCTTTTCATTTTTTGAGCCACTCAACGTGGCGAACATGGCCTGTTTTGCAGATTTTTACTTATTGGGCACTTAGGAGGAGGCTCATGAAGAAGGGTATCTAGAGATAACGCTTGAACTGAGAACTGCTTTACTAAAACTGCTTTCATAAGGTCTGTGTTCCAAACCGATGCCGCCATAGTAGGCTTGGTTTGATTTATTAAGCAAGGATTAATTTTTTTAATGTCATCGGTTGGTCAATATATCCCTGGTGCTGCATGAGGGATGAGGACAGAGCTCAGGCTGTGTCGCCGGCATCTTTTATCGTCATGTGTGGCTGATGCATAAAAGATAAAAGCCCTGACAAGGATTGCCAGGGCTTTTAAGGTACTATCAACTTCAAATTTAACATTAATGAACTTACTAATTTCTTACTGCTAAGGTACTACCATTAAATGTACAGGTTTAACACAGATAATATTGGGCGAACTAAAACCTCCCCTATATTTACCAGTTTACGTTCCTCACCAATCTGAATGAATATTCGAAGATTGGGCATCTTAAACAGTACATCTCCCCTCGCGATATAGACTCTTTGATGCGTGGCCTCACTTCCGTTGCGATTTTGGTACACTAACTTTGAAAAAAAACAAATCGCAAGCAAAAAACAGTTAAATCATGGCCTTACATCATCGCGTTTTGGTACACACCCTGCGATTGTAGTACTGACTACCTGGCCTTAAAGCTTCATCCAATGAGGATTTACTTTTCCTCAATATGATGGCCCATACAACAATTGCTTCGTGGCCTTTATCGCAAAAAAAACTTTGATAACTTATTTCTAACACTTTAACTATTATCAGCTGGCTATTGTTTCGCTGCTGATGAATACCAATCTACTAGTTTTTAACAGGGTGTCAATACTGTTTTTAATATCATGTTTTTAATAACATGTCTTTATTGACAGTATTGATAAAAATCATCCATTAAGCCTTATCCAGAAGCTGTTTTCAGCGGTGCGGCCTCATTTTTTTGGATTTATTCTGTCGGGATTTTGTTTATGAATGATGCTGAAGGGCGGGGGTGGAATATGTATCGTTTTATTAGCCAAGAAAAACAAGATTATAACCGCACTGAGGCAGCCCGCTGCCAGGGCAACGGGCTGTTTTCACGCCATCAGGATTTGGCAACAAACCGCGCCAGCCGTTGGTGTAGCTGATTGTTTTCTTTGCGTAATTGTTCAATTTCTTCCAGCAGGGTCAGCGTGACCGCAATGCCAGGCCAGTCCAACGCCAGTTCACGGTGCAACTGTTCAGCACGATGGAAAGTGATTAACGCACGATCGTCAAAGATCCAGTCTTCCGTCGCGGGATCGCGTGGTTGAATCACCCCCAGTCCGACAATTTCGGTCAGTTCATCCTGTGAAACGCCGGTATGCAGGCAAAACTCGGTAATGGTGAAAGTTACTTTTACGTTAGCCATTTTGCTTACTCCACTCTTTGCGTGGATCAAAGGTCTGCTGGGCTTCCGCCAACTGCTGCCATAGCGCGGCGCTTTTTTCGTCCGGCTTCGGTGGCATCATGACCTTGATCACCGCATACAAATCCCCGGTTTCTTTTTTGCCGACCAGGCCTTTCCCTTTGATGCGCAAGCGCTGCCCGGTTTGGCAGCCGGCAGGAATGGTCAGCAGAATGCTGTCTTTCAGCGTGGGGACCGGCACCTTGGCGCCCAGTGCGGCTTCCCATGGGGCGACTGGCAGGACGATCTCCAGATTGTGGCCGACAATGTCGAACAGCGGGTGCGGCGCAATGCGAATAATCAGGTAGAGATCGCCGTTAGCACCGCCGTCAGTCCCGGCCGCGCCCTGGCCTTTCAGGCGAATACGCTCGCCATCGCCGACACCGGCGGGGATTTTCACATTAAGGGTTTTGGGGACTTCCTGCTCCACCATGCCGAAGGCGTTATACACCGGCAGGCTATAGCGAATAGTACGAGTTTGCTCGGTCTGGGTTTCTTCCAGGAAGATCGCCACTTCCATCTCAATATCCTGGCCGCGCATGCCCTGGCGTCGTTGGCGATGCTGCTGAGCCCGAGCGTGTTCGCCGAACATAGAGGAAAAGATATCGGAAAAGTCTTCGGCGTTATGGGTATTGCCGTGCTGCTTCTGGCGGCCAAAATTGGGGTCGTTACGGTGCTGGCGCAGTTGATCGTATTCGGCGCGACGCTCTTCGTCTTTCAGTACCTCATAGGCTTCGGCAACCAGTTTGAACTGCTCTTCGGCGTTCGATTCGGTGCTGACGTCGGGGTGATACTTTCGCGCCAGTCGGCGATAGGCAGTTTTGATTGCCTTGAGATCGTCCGCTGGTTTAACCCCTAAAATGGCGTAGTAATCCTTAAATTCCATAGCGTTATCATCTCACTTCAATCTTTGGTCAGGGGGGATAGTTGAGCCTGTATTGGGTGAAACTTTACTCTTAATCGGGCAGTTTGTCGTTAAGGTCCCGACGTCATCGGCGGCTTTAGCGCCAAAAAGCGGAGCCGGGTGGCCCCGCAATGGGATCACGCGCGTTTCAGTTGTCGGGCAACCTGGAACAGGCTGAATGAGCTGAACAGCATTTCAATACCGACAATGGTGGTGACCAGCACCACGGACGTCGCCGGATCGGCGCTGAGCAGGAGCCAGGCAATCGCCAGATCCAAAACGCCAATCACCAGCTGCAGCCAGCTTCCTTTGACCTCACGCAGCTTGTAGCCGGCGATCAACCGCACAATACCGCCCAGCGCAAACAAAGCCGCGAGATAAATCGCCATGGCGAAAATACCTACCGCCGGGTTGGTGATAAAAACGTAGCCGATAATAAGGTAAGCCACCCCGAGCAGGATGCCGCCGATCATTGGCCAGGTATTTTGCACCCGATTGGCAACCATGCCGAAAATCAGACCGAAGCCGCTCAGCAGCAAGAAAATCCCCACCACCATACTGATCGCTGCGCCCGAGGCAAAGGGGCTGAACAGGCAGAAAAGGCCGCCTAATAGCAGCAATATCGAGATGATTAACAGCGGGGTGCGTTGTTTCTTTAGACTCTGTTCGTCGATTTTCAACGAATGAAGATGGTTCATATTTAGCATGATGTAACTCCCTTGTTTTGAATGTCCTGTACTGTCCCACTGACTATTATAGTGGAACACGCCACCTTGAGGATGATGCCTGGCTGCGGTGTATTGACTCTGCGTACCAAAAAGAGCCACAGGGGTGGATTACATAAGGTTTTTCATGGCATACGTGCCAGAATAGATCATAAGCCGATACTGCGCTGCTGACCGAGATGATAGATAGCCGATGATGGATCCCTCCCGCTTACTGAAATTTTTGCTGCCTTACCTGTGGCCTAAAGATAACCCTAAACTGCGTTATTACCTGGTAATCGCCTTCGTCTTTATGGTGATTTCGAAGGTCAGCATCACGCTGGTGCCGCTGGCGTACAAAGCGATGATCGACGCCCTGAGCGGCGAAACCGCCAGGATGCTGGCCATTCCCATGGGTTTGATCCTGGCCTATGGCGTCGCGCGCATCGGTGGCGCGTTATTTGAAGAGCTGCGCAACGTGATGTTTGTGCATGTCAGCCAGAATGCCACCCGATTATTGGGGCTGCGGGTCTTCAGACAGTTGCACGCGCTGAGCCTGCGTTTTCATCTGGAGCGCCAAACCGGCGGGTTGTCGTTATCGATCGAACGTGGCACCCAGGCGGTAGCGACGGTGCTTTCGCGGCTGCTGTTCTCCATTTTCCCCATCTTGTTCGAAATCACCCTGGTCTCGGTGATTATGTGGCACCTGCTAAACGGTTGGTTTGCCCTGGCGATCCTGGCGACGGTCGGCTGTTATATCTTGTTCACCGTCATGGCCGTGCGTTGGCGAACCCGCTTTAGGCGTGAGCTCAACCAGGCCAATGCCGATACCAACAGCAAGTCGATCGACAGCCTGCTGAATTACGAGACGGTTAAATACTTCGGCAACGAAAACTTTGAGGCCGACCGTTTCAACATGTCGCGCCGGCTGTACGAATATGCCGCCATCAAGAACCAGTTCAGTTTTACCGCCATCAACCTCGGGCAGACCGCCATTATCTCCATTGGGCTGATTGTGATGATGGCGATGGCGGCACAGGGCATTGTGCAAGGGCGGATGACGGTCGGTGACTTTGTGCTGGTGAATGCCTATCTGCTGCAACTCTATCAGCCACTGAATTTCTTCGGTTTTATTTATGCCGAAGTCAGGCAGGCGCTGATCGATATGGAAAACATGTTCGATTTACTGCAGGAAGAGCAGGAGATTGTCGATAAGCCGGATGCGAAGGAGCTGCAACTGACCGCGGGCGAAGTGAGTTTTGACTCGGTCAGCTTTGGCTATGATGTGCGGCGGCCGATCCTGAAAAACGTCAGCTTCACCATCCCGGCCGGTAATACGGTCGCGGTTGTTGGTGCCTCGGGGGCCGGTAAATCTACCTTGTCCCGGCTGCTGTTTCGTTTCTATGACGTGAGCAGCGGGGCGGTCTCGATTGACGGTCAGGATATTCGTGACCTGAAGCAGGCCAGCCTGCGCGCGGCGATCGGCATCGTGCCGCAGGATACCGTGTTGTTCAACGATACGCTGGGATACAACATCGGCTACGGCAAAACCGGTTCAAGCCAGGAAGAAATCGAGCGGGCAGCCAGGTTGGCGCATATTCATGAGTTTATCGTCAGCCTGCCCGACGGTTATGAAACCCGGGTGGGGGAGCGTGGGCTGAAGCTGTCGGGCGGCGAAAAGCAGCGGGTGGCGATTGCTCGTACCATCCTGAAAAATCCGGCGATCCTGGTTTTTGACGAAGCGACCAGCGCGCTGGATACTCAGACCGAGCGCGAAATTCAGGCTCACCTGCGCGAAGTCAGCCGTGACCATACCACGCTGGTGATTGCCCACCGGTTGTCGACGGTGGTGGATGCCGATGAAATCATCGTACTGGAAGCCGGTGAAATCGTTGAACGTGGGCGGCATGACGCCTTGCTGGCCAGCAATGGCCGCTACGCCGCCATGTGGCAAAGCCAATATAACGACGAACAGCAGCCCTGAGGGTTCTAACCCCGGGCGCTATGTCGCGCCTGGGGGATCACCGGTTAAAGATCGCCGGTCAGGTATTGCGCTACACCGTTGCCGAAACTCCAGTCCCCTTTGCTATTGGTGGTGATTGACACCATCAGGTCGCTGCCTTCAATCCCACAGCTTTCCTTCAACTCACGGCTGAGATCGGCATAAAACCGCTGTTTCTGTTCCTCGGCCCGCGGGCTGGTAATCACCCGTACCACCACCAGATCGCGGGTGCGGGTCAGATTCAGACCGGTGTCTTCAATCACCATATGCTGGGCTTTGTTTTCATGAACAATCTGGTAGCGATCGCGCGAGGGCACCTCAAAGGCGCTGAGCACCGCACGGTGGGCGGCATCGAGCAGGGTTTTCAGTTCGGCTTCGCTGCGGCCCTCGATGACTTCAAAGATAAGTAATGGCATTTTCATAATCCTGTCAGTAAGTTAATGAGTTCTGCCATGTGCAGGGCAGCGTTTTATTCTCGCTTTTGATAACCCATCTTAGCCAAGCCCAGGGGCGGGAAGAAGCGCTATACTTGAACTCATTGTTTATATATATGAACAGTCGATGATGAAAAACCCAAAAATAGAAACCCTGTGGACCCATTTGCACTGGCTCACCGTCTTGGCCGAGCAGGGCAGCTTTACCCGTGCGGCGGAGCGCCTGGACGTCAGCAAAGCGGCGATGAGTCAAAAAATCAAAGAGATCGAAACCCTGGCCGGGGTGCCGTTGGTACAACGCACGACTCGCAGCGTCAGGTTGACCGATGCCGGGCTGCGGCTGGTGGAGGAACTGCGTCAGCCTTTCGCGCAGATAAAACAGAGTTTTTCCGGCATTTGCGATTCGGCCGGGCCACTGCGCGGTTCTGTGCGGGTGACGGCGCCGGTGGCGTTCGCCCGCCAGCAACTGGTCCCTCGCATTACCGGTTTTCTGCGTGAGAATCCGGAGGTGCGGGTTCAGCTTGAGGTTTCCGACCGATTGGTGTCGTTAACCACCGAAGGGTTTGATTTGGCGATCCGCCACAGTGACAGCCTGCCGGATACCCACGTTGCCTGGCGGCTGTGTCCGACCGCAACGCTGACCGTGGCGTCGACAGACTACGTGAAACGGCACGGCATGCCGACATCGCCGGCCGATCTGCAACGGCATCAGTGTCTTTATTATCCCCGAGGCAATGAACAGCCTGGCTGGAGTTTTGTTGCCAAACAGGCGCCACAAGGCAAGGCGGAAAAGACCCGGGTCCTGATCAGCGGGCCGTTTGCCACCAACAACAGCGAGTCGATTCGCGACGCTGCAGCGGAAGGGTTAGGTATTGCGCTGCTGCCAGATTTTAGCGCTCAGCAGGCATTGGCGGACGGCAGGTTGATCGAGGTATTACCTGCCTGGCGACCGATCAATGCCTTTGCCGACAGCCTGTATGTGGTTCGACCCTATGCACCTCAGGTCTCCAGAGCGATGACGGAATTCAGCCGCTATCTGCGCGGCGCTTTTGCCGAGGGGTTTACCACAGGGTTAGTGCGATGATCGCGTTGTGGCTCGGAGGATTGCTGTGATTCACATCACGATATGCGTTTTTTTACGCTTCAGTGGCGGTAATGTAAGCGCTGGAGAAGGGATTCCCTCAATGGAGTTAATTGCGAAAGCCACCACCGGATAAATGAAATGAATTCAACAGATAAAGATCACGCTGAATAAAGCACTGTCGAATAGAATAATAAATAAAGTTAAAGTGTAAAACGTTAATATATTTATGAAAATGAGTAATTACGCGGTTTTTGGGGCGTGAGGAGTCCCAGTTAATAAAGTTTTATATATAAATAACAGAGTAATAAGATTAGTGATGTTAATAATAACCCGTCTGTAATGTACCTGACTCATCGATTTTCTGGTCACCGCTAACACCCGGTTGACAGCCTGCCCGCTTGCGATAAGTTTAAATCGTTAACATGTTAATAACATCCTGTCAGACCAACAGGCCCGCCGAATTCGGGGTGCCAAACAGAGGCTGTGAACAGGGATATTGTCACTTATCAGTTTACTAACAGGCAGATCACACCATGAAAAAATCGGTGGGGCGGGGTTCGATATTGAGTGAGGAAAACAGACTGTTGGTGATTCTGTTTTTTGTCTTTGGCTGTGTTTTTGTTGATCGTTTAACCATCTCTTTCCTGTTCCCGATGATTGCCGCCGATTTGCAGCTCAGCAATGTGCACCTTGGCACGCTGTCCGCGGTACTGGCGCTAACCTGGGCGCTGTCTGGTGCCGGGCTGGGAGCCATTGCCGATCGTTTTAATGTTCGCAAGCCGATGCTGATCGTCTCAATTATCGTGTTCTCCTTATTCTCCGCATTATCTGGGTGGGTCAGTAGTTTTGCCATGCTGCTGATATTCCGTGCATTGATGGGCATTGCCGAAGGACCGGTATTGCCGATTGCGCAGTCGCTGATGGTAGAAAAGTCACAGCCGCAGCGGCGCGGGTTCAATATGGGGTTGATCCAGGGTGCGGCACCGGGATTATTGGGCGGCATTATTGCTCCGCCGCTGATTATTTATCTGGCACAGAAGTGGGGCTGGAGTACGGCCTTTCACCTGACGGCCCTGCCGGGCATTATTCTGGCCTGGTTAATTTATAAATATGTTAACGGCAAAAAGGATCCGTCCTTCGCCGCCGAGCCGGCAGTAAAAAATCAGTCGGAAAAGGCCGCTTACGCCGAGTTATTCAAAATTAAAAATGTGGTGCTGTGCATCCTGATTTCCTGCGTATTCGTCACCTGGTTTATGGTCATTATTACCTTCACGCCCAGCTTCCTGGTGACCGCCCGTGGTTTCAGCGAGCAGTCGATGGGCGGCATCATGAGCGCCATCGGCGTTGCCTGGGTTTTCTGGGGCGTAGCGGTCCCGGCGATCTCGGACCGTATTGGCCGTAAGCCCACCTTGATTTTCTTCTCGTTGCTGGCGATTTGCTGCCCACTGTTTCTGAGCTACGTCGACAACCTGTGGTTATTGGGGGGCCTGGTGTTTTTGTCCTATACCGGCCTGGGTTGCTTCACTCTGTTTATGGCCACCATACCGTCCGAAACCGTCTCGAAAGCCCGTATTGCCACCGCACTGGGGTTGGTCATGGGGATTGGCGAGGTGATCGGCGGTTGCCTGGCGCCGTTTACGGCAGGCTTGATCGCCGATCGTTACGGCCTGGTCAGCGTGATGTGGCTGGCGGCCATCGGCGCGGCCTGTGCGGTGGTATTAAGTTGTTTTCTCGATGAAACGGCACCCGCAGTGGTCAGCCGAAGAGCGTTGAAAAGTCAGGGTGTTGCCGACGTCTGAAATGGTTTTTCACCCCTATCCTCAAGGAGAGCGAGCATGTCTTTAAACCCATCAGTATTGAACCAGAACGCCGAGCCGGAGTGGAAGAACTATGACGATTTTGCCCGGGGAATAGACACCAACCGTCTGCCTGCGACGCAGGATTGGCGAGGAAAAACGCTGCAGTTGGCGTTTGAACAGGGCGAGCAGATGACGTTGAATTTCAGTGCTGGTCATCAGCAGTTGAGCTGGGCCTGGCAGGGCGAAAGCGGTGAGGATACTTACGAGGAAGTGCGCACTTCCGCTGCACAATATTTCGTGAATATCCCCTTGCAGACGCCGGGCAATGAATGCCTGACGCTGGTGCTGAATACTGACAGTGGCCGGGCGCTGATGGTGCGCAGCACGCTGTTACCTGAGCATCAGGTGACGAGCGGCTCCCGCTTGGGACAAAGCTTTCACGTTGGTCAGATTACCGGTATGACACCGCTCGGTGCTGCTCCGCATCTGACTCGTGAACTGCTTGGCTATCGCACCTTGAATATTTACAGTCCCAATCATTATTACGAACATTTTTACGTTAATACAGAACGCTATGCCTGGCAGAATCTGCGCGGCGAGCAGTTTGGTCACGGCGATATGGATTACGCCACTTATTATAAATTTGATGAAGATCGGTATTTATTCACCTTCCGGGAAAAGATCATTCCGGTTTGTTCGGTGTTCTTTTTTGACTTTACCCTCGGCCGTTGCACCGGGATATTTCTGGGGCTGGATGCCGCCGGCAAGGTGCTGGTCTCACCCGCCGGCGCTTTTATTCACAAGATGAGTTACAACGCATATCCCGACGGGGTGCAGCCGCTGTAATCAGCGGCCGTTAACCAGCGAATCGGCGTTGATGTCCGCGATGGTTTTCGCGCCGATCAGCGTCATGGCGACGCGCATTTCTTTATCGATCAGCTCGAGCAGGTTGGCGACGCCGGCCTGCCCGGCTGCCGCTAACGCATAGGCGAAAGCCCGGCCCAACAACACTCCGTCGGCGCCCAGTGCAATCATGCGCACCACGTCCAGCCCGTTGCGAATCCCGGAATCGGCCAGCAGGGTGATATCACCCTTGACCGCCTCGGCAATCGCCGGCAGCGCATGGGCGGTAGACAACACGCCGTCGAGCTGGCGACCGCCATGGTTGGAAACCACGATGCCATCGGCACCGAAAAGCACCGCATCTTTGGCATCTTCCGGATCCAGAATGCCTTTGATGATCATTGGGCCTTGCCAGAATTCGCGGATCCAGTCCAGATCCTTCCAGGAGATAGAGGGATCGAAGTTGGTGCCCAGCCAGCCGATATAGTCTTCCAGGCTGGTGGGTTTGCCGCGATAGGCCGAGACGTTGCCCAGATCGTGCGGCTTGCCGCACAGCCCGACGTCCCAGGCCCATTGCGGATGGGTTACCGCCTGCAATATACGGCGCGTGGCGGCATGGGGACCGCTCATGCCGGAGTGGGCATCACGGTAACGCGCGCCGGGCACGGGCATATCTACGGTGAATACCAGAGTTTTCACCCCGGCGGCTTTGGCGCGTTCCAGCGCATTGCGCATAAAACCACGGTCTTTCAATACGTACAGTTGGAACCACATCGGTCGATCGATCGCCGGTGCCACTTCTTCAATCGGGCATACCGAGACCGTCGACAGGGTGAAAGGAATGCCTTTTTGCGCGGCGGCTTTGGCAGCCTGCACCTCACCGCGGCGGGCATACATGCCGGTCAGCCCGACCGGGCCGAGGATCACTGGCATCGCCAGTTTTTCACCGAACAGGCTGGTCTCCAGGCTGAGATCCGACATATTGCGCAGTATGCGCTGGCGTAGCGCGATGCCCGCCAGGTCTTCGGTGTTACGTCGCAGTGTATGTTCTGCGTAGGCCCCGCCGTCAATGTAGTGGAACAGAAAAGGCGGGAGCTTAGCCTGTGCTGCGGCCCGGTAGTCGGTTGAAGCGGAGATAATCATAGTTTTACCTTATTTCGATAACGTGCTTTTACGCTCAAAGAATCATGATCTGCGCCATCACAGCGGCGATCCCCCCGTACACCAGCATGGGCAATACGGTCTTTTTGATAATTTTGCCTTCGGCATTGCCGATCCCAAGAATTGAGCAGACGGCGATAATATTGTTCAGGCATATCATGTTGCCCATGGCACCGCCAACGGACTGCAGTGCCAGAGTCAGGTTGACGTTTAGTCCGCTGCTGAGGGCGATCGAATGCTGAATACCGCCGAAGGTCAGATTAGAAACGGTGTTGGAACCTGAAAAGAACGATCCCAGAGCCCCGAGGAAAGAGGAAAACAACAGCCAGCTTTCTCCGGTGAGTGAGGCCAGCGTTTTGCCAATGAGGAACACCGGCGCATTGTCACCGCCCAGCATCATCAGGTTGACCATTACCAAAGCGCCAAAGAGCGCGATAAAGGGTTTGGCCACGCGTCCGCCGGTCTCTGCGAACATCTGTTTTACCTGCCCGCAGTTCAGTCGGAACAGGGGAATACACAGCAAGACCACCAGCAGGAAAGGGATCAGAGCAGGTACATACAGCGTTTTGTAGCTGGCGGCGGCAGAAGTGCCTAATACCTGCTGCAATTCAACGATCAGGGCATCGCTGACGCGTAACTCGCCCAGCCCGCTGAGTTTGCCCTGCCATAAAGGGGTGGTGCTGTTGAGCAAGGCCTTAATCCCCAATTGATGAATGCGCGTCACTATTAAAATAGCAATCAGCAGCAGGGTTGGGGTCATGGCTTTAATCACTTGAATGAAGGGCACGGGTTGAGGCGCGGTTTTGTCTTCGCAGCGGGACAGGCCGATGCCGGCACGCGCCAACAGAACCGACAGCATCAGGCCAATGGCGCCACCCACCAGTGCCGGGAATTCATAGTTAACCTGCGCCAGCAGCAGGTAAGGCACCGTGCAACTTAAGACGCTGAGTAAAATAAACGGCAGGTTGAGGCGAATATCACGCCAGGAAACGATAAAACGCAGCGCCAGTAGTGGGATAACAAATCCGGCGACAAAGTGGATCAACGCTGTCTGACGGCCAATTTCCAGCAGGTTGGCGTCGGATAATCCCAAATTGGCAAAGCCGAACCAGGTGGGGGTGCCGACGGCGCCGAATGAGACGGGAACCGAGTTCATCACCAGCGTCAACAGAGCCACGCGCAGGGGGTTAAAACCCAGGCCGACCAGAATGGGCGCGGCAATGGCGGCTGGAGTACCAAAGCCGCTGGCCCCTTCAATCATAAAAGCAAATGCCCAGCCGATGATCATCAATTGAGCAACAGGATTGGGGCTGATATTTTCCAGCCAACGACGAACCACGTTTTCCGCACCGCTGATTTGCATCAGTTTATTCAGCAAAATCGCGCCGGCGATGATGGTTATCGGGGTGAAAACCGACACCAGTGCGGTAATGATATTGGCGTGCAGCAGCAGGGGCAGACTGTCGAACCAAAACATCTGTATGGCATACACGGCGGCGGCCGTTAAGGGCAGCGCGATATAAGAAGGAACACCGTTCTTTTTGGTCATCATCCAAATCAGCAGAATGATGGGCGCAATACTGAAAAATAGGGACATAAGAGCCTCAGCGTTATTATTGTTATTTGTGGAGGTATGTAGCCGAAAGGTTAATTACCGCAACATTTTCATTCTAATCACAACGCTGGCTGATGTTCTATTGTGCAATTTTCCCGTAGGGAAATGTGGGGCGGTAGAGTGACTCTGCGGAACCATTTCTAATGACTGAGGGTATTTTTATTGTATTAAAAATCAAATGGATAGAATATTTTATTGTGTGATGAATGTGCTGGATCACATTGATTACACAACAATTATCAATAGATTATCTTCAAAAACAGGGTAATCCCGGCGGCTCGCTGGCGAGCCCGCGCAGAATAATTAGGTGACCCACTTCAAAAATAATGGCTGATATTTTGGTAGGAGGTGATGATGTGTTCGATCAGCAGTCGGGTTTTTAACGGTAAATTGCGGGTGTAAGGGTAGACGGCGTAAATGCCTAATACCTTGCCACAGTGGCCGGCCAAAATTTCCACCAGCTTTCCATCCTGTAAATCCTCGTACACCATGCAGCGTGGCACCATGGCAATGCCATAACCGCCGATCACCGCCTTGCGGATCGCCCGGGCGTTATTGGCGGACAGGTTGCCATTGACCTGCAGTTCATAAATCTCGTTGCTGCCCGGCTGCTTCATCAGCCAGTTGTCGGTGCCACTTTCCTGATAGGTATAGGTCAGGCAGTTATGCCTGAGCAAGTCGTCGGCGGACTGCGGCTCAGAATATTGTTGCAGATAACCGGGCGAGCAAACGATCACCCAGCGGGAATTCAGGATCGGACGGGCAATCAGGCTGGAGTCCGGCAGGGTACCGGTGCGGATCGCCAGATCTATCCCTTCGTTAACCAGATCGACAAAGCGATTTTCCAGCCGCATTTCAACCTTCAGGTTGGGATGATGAGCACAGAATTCCGCCACGCTTTCACTTAGCAACAATTCCCCCGAAATCGTCGGCACCGACATGCGGATCACGCCGGTCAGCTCATCGCTGTTTTCACTGATGACGTTCAGGGCCTCCTGAGTTTTTGCGCTGATTTCTTTGGCCTGACGATACAGGCTTTGGCCATTCTCGGTCAGCGTCAGGCTGCGGGTGGTGCGGTACAGCAGGCGCGCACCGAGTGATTTCTCCAGACGGCCGATACGTTTGCTGACCACCGAACTGGTGATGCCGGCGGTTTCAGCGGCTTTGCTGAAAGAACCGCAGTCAACAATCAGGGCAAAAAGGATCAGGTCGTTGGCGTATTCATGTGTGGGCAACATCGGTGGGGGTTTTCCTCGTCCCGGAGTAACAGCCAGTGTAAATCCTCAGGTTCAGGAATCAATCACCGGCGACAATATGAGAATTGTTATTGATATCACTTTTTGGCCGCTTACAATGCCTGCCATCTCAAGATTTCAGGCTAAGGGTTCTTCATGGAGTTGCTACGGGTGGTTTACCACCAGTATCGCTGGCCGTTTCTCGCGGTAATGGCGCTGACCATGGCCAGCGCGGCGTTGGGCATAGGCATTATCGCCTTTATAAATTTGCGGCTGATGGCGGTGTCGGGCAATCCTCTGGCTGTGCTGCCGGAGTTCCTCGGGCTACTGGCGTTGCTGATGGCGGTCACGCTGGGATCACAGCTGGCGCTGACTACGCTCGGCCATCATTTTGTGTTCCGGCTGCGTGGCCAACTGGTGAAGCAGATCCTGGATACTCATATCGAGCGGATAGAGCAACTGGGCAGCGCTTCGCTGTTGGCGAGCCTGGCCAGTGATATTCGCAATATCACCATTGCTTTTGTTCGCCTGCCGGAACTGGTACAAGGCGTGGTTCTGACCCTGGGATCGGCAGCCTATCTGGGCTGGCTGTCGCCACAGATGCTGGCGGTGACTGCCGTTTGGGTGGCGGTGACGGTATTTGGCAGCGGGTGTCTGGTGTCACGAGTGTACCGTCATCTGACCAGCGTACGTGAGGCTGAAGAACGCCTTTATGAACACTACCAGTCGGCGATCGACGGCCGCAAAGAGCTGGCGCTGAACCGCGATCGTGCCAAAGCGCTGTATCGGGAGGCCTATCAGCCGGATGCCGAAGATTATCGACACCATATTATCCGCGCCGATACCTACCATCTCAGTGCAGTGAACTGGTCGAATATCATGATGTTGGGCGCTATTGGTTTGGTGTTCTATATGGCCAACAGCCTGGGTTGGGCCGACACCACCGTCGCGGCAACCTATTCGCTGACGTTATTGTTCCTGCGGACCCCGCTGCTGCAGGCGGTGGGGGCATTCCCGACGCTGATTGGTGCCGAAGTGGCCTTCGGCAAGGTCAAAGCCCTACGGTTGGCCGATTATCAACCCGAGTTCTCTGCGGTGGCAGCCAAGGCCTGGCAAACGCTGGAGCTGCGTGATGTGATATTCCACTATGGTGCGACGGAGCAAAAATCCGGCTTCGCCGTCGGGCCGATCAACCTGACGCTGCGCCGTGGCGAACTGGTGTTTCTGATTGGTGGCAACGGTAGCGGTAAATCAACGCTGGCGATGCTGCTGACCGGGTTGTATCAGCCGGTCAGTGGGCAGATCTTGCTGGATGGTGTGCCACAGGCGACGAGCGATATGCCTGACTATCGTCGTTTGTTTTCCGCCATTTTTACCGATTTTCACCCGTTTCATCATTTACAGGGGCCTGAGGGCGAACAGCCGGACGCCGAACTGGTGGAAAACTGGCTTAACCGCTTGAACATGAAGAGCAAACTGCAGTTTGACGGCCTGCGGGTGACCAATCCACAGCTGTCGCAGGGGCAGCGCAAACGCCTGGCACTGCTGCTGGCGGTGGCGGAAAAACGGGATATTTTGCTGTTGGACGAATGGGCTGCGGATCAAGACCCACAATTTCGCCGAACCTTCTACCGTGAACTGCTGCCGCAGTTACGTGCATTGGGTAAAACGGTTTTTGCCATCAGCCATGACGACCATTACTTTGAGCATGCCGATCGGCTACTGCAAATGCGCGATGGGCAGCTCAGTGAATTGACCGGCAGCGATCGCGAACTTGCCAGCAAGGACTCTGTTTCGCAAATTAACTGATTCATATCATTCGGGCTGCGTTAGCGGCCCGAATGTCACGTCGTGGTTGCATGGCGCTATCCGCGACATCAGCATATCCATTCATTTCCACATCCCCACTCAGCCTGATTCATTGCCAATTTCGCTTAAGAAAAGTCAATTAATTGATTTTTCGTTTATGTACTGGCGGTTTAATTTTGATCAATCCGCTTGTGACACACTGCTTCCTTATCCCTTCATTGAGCCTGGATCCATCGCCAAAGACCTGACAAATACTGATGTCTTTCAGCTGTATACCTGACTTTAGGCACATGGCTAGCAGAACTTTTATAAATATCTATAGGAACAAACTTCTTTATTGATCGTTTAAATAGATCAATAATTGCATTTTGATTAGTTTAATCTATTAGTAGAGGCGGCTGTGATAAGCAAGGATGGCGTGGATATCAAACGTAAAGCTTGGTTGTGCGTATTTATCGGCTGCGGAGTATTTTGGCTGGCCGTCGCCACCGTGATTTATTGGCTGTTTATTTAGGAACCTATTGATGGACAAGAAGCGCGTAAAGAACATGGGGGGCGCCCGGGATGATAGCCCGGTCAAGATCCCCCCTTCCTGGCAGTTGACGCCCGAACAGCAGGATTTTATTAACGACCTCTGGCAGGACGACGCGGCAGAATATGCCGCAGAGCGACCCGCCCGCCCCACAGTTAACGAATAACCCGATTACGCCCGGCCAGAATGCCGAACAGCATTTGCAGCAGCGTCAGGGCCAACAGAATGGCCAGCGGCAACCGCCAGCCCTGAGTCAGATCGTGTAACAGACCGAACAGCGTGGGCCCCAGTGCCGCCAGCAAGTAACCTACCGATTGCGCCATGCCCGACAGTTGTGTGGCCTGATGATGGTGGCTGCTGCGCAGACCAAAGAAGGACAGCGCCAGCACCAAAGAACTTCCCGCCCCCAGCCCGGCAAAAATCAACCACACCAGCGAGTTGGCCGGCATCAACAGCAAACCGGCGACGCCGGTAAAAATCAGCAATGAACTGCACAATGCGATAGCCCGCTGATCGCGTGCGCGCGGCAGAATAAACACCATGACAAAGTTGGCGGCGATCGCCACCACCTGATAGATAAACAGCTCAAAACCCGCCTGTTGTGGCGAGGTGCCGTGGCTGGCGGCAAAGGCACTGAACCAGCCGATAATGGTGTAGAAGGTGATGGACTGTAAGCCCATAAATAAAGCCACCTGCCAGCCGAGTGCACTACCCCAGGGAGAACGGGACGGCGCAGGTTGAAGCGCCGAGGTATCAGCCGTTGCCGAAGCCGCGGGGCGGCGCAGTTGCGGCAGCCAGACCATCAGCGCCAACAGGGCTGGCAGGCTCCAGCACAGCAGGGAAAAACGCCAACCAAGATTATTCAACTCCGCCAGTGGCACCGCCAGACCGGAGGCCGTGGCGGCCACCAGTGACATCACCGCCGCATAACCGGCAATCATGGCGGCGGCACGGCTTGGGAAGTCGCGTTTTACCAGCGTCGGCAATACGACGTTGGCAAATGCAATGGCAGCGCCGATCAATACCGTGCCCAGCCACAGCATGCTGGTTTGCGGCAGAGAGCGCAGCACAATGCCACCAATCAACAGTAACAGCGCCATACCCAGCGTACGTTCAATACCCATACGTTTGGCCAGGCTGGGGGTCACTGGTGACAGCACGGCAAACAGGATCAGCGGCAGTGAGTTAAGCAGGCCGGCCGAGGTGGCAGACAGCGACAACTGCTGCTGGATCTGTTCCAGCAATGGGCCCACGCTGGTCAATGCGGCGCGCAGATTGGCCGCAACCAGCATAATGCCGGTGATCAGTAACAGCGGGTGGCGTAAACGGCTGCGCTTGTTGGCGGCAGGCGTTGGGGATAAAGCGGATTGGGGCATCAGTTCCTCGCACCAGGGCATGCAGTCAATCAATACTGCACGGCATGATGCGTTGATTGACGTTAACGCTTACGTACCGGCAGGGGGCCGATATCTGCGCGCAAGTGTAGGGAAGAACCCCTGATCTGACAAGAGGGTGGTTAAGCGGAACCTGCCCCATTCAGGCGTCGGCGGCGGGATGCCGGAGAGGCATAATTGTTATTATGTGATCCCGATCACCTGATGAACTAAAAGTCAGCCAGCCGGGCCGCTGTGTTACCCCTTTCGTTTTCTGCTGTACTTCGGGCTCCTCAGCCCGGCAGCTGCGCCTGCGCTGAGATTTCACTTTGCCTTTCACTGCTTCTCAATATTTTCATTTCATTTCGATCCGAAAGGTTTTTAACCTCTTTTTCTGCTAAAACAGCGCTGTAACCCCGATCACAATTTCATTGCCTTCGCTTTGCTGTAATGCCAGCGCAGTAGAGCGAAAGCCATCTTCTCCCCGGCCCGGCCGGAAACCTGAGGACCGCAGCTCATGCCAGTGAATACCGCAAAGCGACGTGAACACATTATCGATCTGTTATGCGAGCACGGCAGCGTGCGCGTGGAGCAGCTCAGCAAACAGTTTGCAGTATCCACGGTGACGATCCGCAACGATCTGCGCTTTCTGGAACGAAAAGGGTGTGCGCTACGAGCCTATGGCGGCGCGATGCTCAATCAGCAATTCGCCTTCGATCGCCCGTTGCATGACAAGGGGCGGTTAAACCGCGATGTGAAGTCGCAGATCGCCAGTGTAGCGGCCAGCTATGTGCGCGATGGTGATGCGCTGATCCTCGATTCCGGTTCCACCACCACCCAGATAGTGCCGTTCCTCAAAGGACGACGCGATCTGGTGGTGATGACCAATGCGCTGAACATTGCTTATGAGCTTTCAGGTAACGATGGGGCAGAGGTGATGGTGCTGGGGGGCAGCGTGCGCCGCAACTCCTACTCGCTCTACGGTCCGGCTGCCGAGCAGCAATTGCGCCAGTACCGTTTCGACAAGCTGTTTTTGGGGGTCGACGGTTTCGATCTGGTTGCCGGTATCACCACGCCTCACCCCGGTGAGGCACACCTCAATCGCGTGATGTGCGAGGTGGCGCGCGAAATTATCGCCGTGGCGGATGCCAGCAAGTTTGGTCGCAAGAGCTTTTGCATGATTCGCGAAGCCGGACAAATTCATCGGCTGATTACCGACAGCCTTCTTCCGGACGATTACGAGCGGGCGTTAACCGAGTTGGGCGTGGAGGTTGTCATCGCCGATCGGTAGTACGGCGCCTGCGTGGGGGATTCATGCAGCAGTTGTTACAGCTTATTGAGCAGCACAAGGCCGGAAAACCGGTTGGGGTATTTTCCGTTTGTTCCGCTCACCCCTGGGTGCTGAAAGCGGCCCTGCGGCAGGCCAAAGCGCGCGGCACACCGGTGCTGGTTGAGGCCACCTCGAATCAGGTCAATCAGTTTGGCGGTTACACCGGCCAGACGGCGCAGCAGTTCCGCGATGCGCTGTGGCAACTGGCGGATGAAGTGGGGCTGGCGCGCGATCGTCTGTGGTTGGGAGGTGACCATCTCGGTCCCAATGCCTGGCAGGATCGACCGGCGGAAGAGGCGATGCAGCTGGCAGAAACGCTGATCGACGATTATGTCCGCGCCGGCTTTCGCAAAATTCACCTCGATTGCTCGATGTCCTGCGTCGGCGATCCCTTCCCACTGAATGATGAAACCGTGGCCGTTCGCGCTGCGCGGCTGTGTGCCGTGGCGGAGCGCGCCTGGCAGGCAAGCGGCGGTGAGCCACCGGTGTATGTCATAGGTACCGAAGTGCCGGTACCGGGTGGCGCGCAGGAGGCGCTGGAAGGCATGCAGGTCACCACACCGCAGGCAGTACAGCAAACCCTTGAGGTGCATCGCCTGGCCTGGCAGCGGGCGGAGCTGGTTGATGCCTGGACGCGGACCATTGCGCTGGTGGTACAGCCGGGCGTGGAGTTTGATCATCACAGCGTGGAACACTATCAGCCACAGCGGGCCCATGAACTGAGTCGTTTTATCGAACGGCAACCGGGAATGGTCTACGAAGCGCACTCAACGGATTACCAACCCCCACAGGCCTACCGGCAACTGGTGGGCGACCATTTCGCCATCCTGAAAGTCGGCCCGGCGCTGACCTTTGCCCTGCGTGAAGCCCTGTTTGCCCTGGATCATATCGAAAGAGAATGGCTGGGTGAGCATCAGTCGGCACAGCTGTGCGCCACGCTGGAACAGGTGATGCGCGAGCAACCGCAGCAGTGGAGCCGCTATTACCACGGTAACCCGCATCAACAGTATCTTGATCGCCACTACAGCCTGAGTGACCGGGTGCGTTACTACTGGCCGCAGCCACAGGTCCAGCAGGCGGTAGAGAGCCTGATCGACAACCTGCGTCGCAATCCGGTGCCGCTGGCGTTGCTAAGCCAGTATCTGCCCGATCAGGCGCGTGCGATGAATGCCGGCGAACTGAGCGACGATCCACAGGATTGGGTGATGCACAAAGTGACGCAGGTGCTCGATGACTATCACGCCGCCTGCTATCCGGAGGTGCATTGAAATGCCGAATATCTTGATGACCCGTATCGATAACCGACTGGTGCACGGCCAGGTCGGCGTCACCTGGACCAATACTCTGGGTGCCAATCTGGTGGTGGTGGCTAACGATGATGCGGCGGCCGATCCGGTACAGCAGAACCTGATGGATATGGTGGTGGCGGAGGGGGTGCAGACGCGTTACTTCACGCTGCAGAAAACCATCGATGTGATCCACAAAGCGGCAGATCGACAGAAGATCTTTTTGGTGTGCAAAACGCCGCAGGATGTTTTGCGGCTGGTGCAGGGCGGGGTGCCGATCCGTTTCGTCAACGTCGGCAACATGCATTTTGCCGAGGGGAAGCGGCAAGTGCATAAAACGGTCTCGCTGGATGACGGTGACGTGGCTGCCTTTCGCGAGCTGGCGGCGCTGGGCGTCGAATGTGAGGTGCGCCGGGTGCCGGATGAAGCGGGTGAGGCGATCGGCAAACTGCTGTTTTGAGTTCGGGGGAAACCATGTTGACTGATGCGTTATTGATTGCACTGCTGGCCGGATTGGCGGGGGTCGACTTGTTCGACGGCCTGACCCACTTCCACCGTCCGGTGGTACTGGGGCCGCTGGTCGGCCTGATCCTGGGGGATGTCTACACCGGCCTGTTGGTGGGCGGCACGCTGGAACTGGTGTGGATGGGCATGGTGCCGCTGGCGGGGGCTCAGCCGCCTAACGTGGTGATTGGCGGGGTGATTGGTACGGCGTTTGCCATTCTGACCAAGGCCGATCCCAAGGTGGCGATTGGCGTGGCGGTACCGTTTTCGATTGCGGTACAGGGCTGTATCACGCTGTTGTTCACCCTGTTTTCACCGATGATGCATCGCTGCGATCGCATGGTGAAAGAGCTGAACTGGCGCGGTATCGAACGGGTGAACTATCTCGGTATCACCATCCTGTTCGCGTTCTATTTTGTGGTGGCGTTTCTGCCGATTTATTTCGGTGCCGACGCGGCCAGCGCCATGGTGCAAAAGGCCCCGGTCTGGCTGTTGGACGGCCTGGCCGTGGCGGGTGGCATGATGCCGGCGATTGGTTTCTCGCTGCTGATGAAAGTGATGATGAAAAAAACCTACGTGGCCTACTTCATCCTCGGCTTTATTTCCGTCACCTTCCTGAAATTGCCGATCCTGGCCGTGGCGCTGGGCGCGCTGGCGATCGCCCTGATCGATTTCTTTAACAGTCAGCGGGCCGGTGCGGACCCGCTCAAACAACCTGTACCCCAGGAGGATGCTGAAGATGGCATTTAATGATTCTGACGATCTGCTGGCGCAAAAATCGGAAAAACGTATGGCGCAGGCGCTGGCCACCAGCCAGGTGGAACAGGACGACTACCTCGACAGCCAGCCCGCAGAGGCCTTGACCCGTGGTGATATCAACCGTATGGCCTGGCGCTCGTTGTTGCTGCAGGCATCGTTCAACTATGAACGCATGCAGGCCGGCGGCTGGCTGTATCAGTTGATCCCCGCTTTGCGCAAGATCCACCGCAATCCGCAGGATCTTTCCAACTCGATGAAAATGCACATGGAGTTTATCAATGTGCATCCGTTTGACGTCACCTTCCTTTCCGGGTTGGTGCTGGCGATGGAGCAAAACAAAGAGAAGATCTCCACCATCCGTGCGGTCAAAGTGGCACTGATGGGCCCGCTGGGGGGCATCGGCGATGCGCTGTTTTGGCTGACGCTGTTGCCGATCTGCGCCGGGATTGGTGCTTCGCTGGCGCTGGAGGGAAGCCTGTTCGGGCCGATTGTCTTCCTGCTGCTGTTTAACGTGTTCCATTTCGGCCTGCGTTTCGGGTTGGCTCACTATGGTTATCAGGCCGGTACCAGCGCGCTGGCGCTGCTGAAAACCCATACCCGGCGAATATCCCACGCCGCCTCGATTGTCGGTATGACGGTGATCGGCGCGCTGGTGGCCTCCTATGTACATCTTTCTACCCCGCTGGTGATGCATGCCGGCAAGGCCAGTGTGGCGCTACAGACCGACGTGCTGGACAAGCTGATGCCCAACCTGTTGCCGCTGTGCTTTACGCTGCTGATTTTCTTCCTGATGAAGCGTGGCTTCTCACCGGTAAAACTGATTGGCGTGACGGTGGTGATTGGGGTGGTGGGCAAGTTTATCGGTTTACTGTGAGGAAAGGCTTATGCCAGGCATTGTGATTACCGGCCACGGCGGCTTCGCCAGTGGGCTGTTGCAGGCGGTTGAACAGGTAGTGGGGCCGCAGCCGTACTGCGTTGCGGTCAATTTTCCCGAGCAGATGAGTACCGCAGATTTAAAGGCCGCGCTGATCTCGGCGTTGGCCGAGGTAGCACAGCCGGACGGCGTGGTGTTTCTTACCGATATGCTCGGCGGTTCACCGTTTCGCTGTGCCAGCGAGTTGGCGGATGCGCAAGGGCATTGCGAGGTACTGACGGGCGTTAATATGCAGTTGGTGGCGGAGATGATGCTGGAACGGGATGGGCTGAGCCTGGATGAATTCCGCGAACTGGCGCTGGCGTGTGGCAAGCGTGGGTTGACCAGCCTGTGGCACGAGAGACGCCGGGTAAAATGTGAGGACGTGCAGACGGACGGTATTTGAGGGAAAGCGGGCGCTGCCAGGGGAGCAGCGCCCGGTTGATCAACTGGCGAGCGGCAGTGGGCTAAGTGCCATACGCGCCGGTTGATTCTCTTCTGTACGGCTAAAGCGCCAGCAGCTCTGGTGATATTTCGCCACGCTGTTGCGGTGCGCCACGCTGACCAGCGTCACCTGCGGCAGTTCATCCACCAACAGGCAGTACATCAGTTGCTCGGTTTCATCGTCCAGCGCGCTGGTGGCCTCGTCGAGGAACAAAATATCCGGACGGGTCAGAATAGCGCGGGCAAATGCCAGCCGCTGTTGTTCACCCGGCGACAGACGGTGGCTCCAGTTGGCGCTGGTATCCAGCCAACGTTGCAGAGGCTTCAGACGGCAATTTTCCAGCACTTTCAGCAGTTGTTCATCGCTGTATTCCGCCGCGAGATGCGGATAACTGAGCGCCTCCCGCAAGGTGCCAATCGGAATATAGCTGCGCTGCGGCAGGAATAAGCTGCTGCTGGCGGCATCCCGGCCGATAGCGCCGGAACCGTAGGGCCAGATACCGGCGATAGCACGCAGCAGCGTTGATTTGCCACAGCCGGACGGGCCAACAATCAGCACGCGATCGCCGCGTTTCAGCGTTATCGAGGTCGGTTCCAGCAAGCTCTGGCCGTCCGGCAATTGCAGGCTGAGGCGGTCGAGGATCACCGGCTGGCCGTTCTCCGACAACAGTTGAATGCCTCGTTGCTGATGATGCACCTGATCCACGGCGGCGTTGAAACCGGCCAGACGGTTAACGCAGGCTTTCCAGGTCGCCAAATCGCTAAAGGCATCGATAAACCACGACAACGCCCCCTGCACCTGACCAAAGGCGGAGGCGATCTGCATCATGCCCCCCATCTGGATAGCGCCGGAGAAGTAGCGCGGTGCCGCCACCAGCAGCGGGAAGACAATGGCGAACTGGCTGTAAAAGTTGGAGGCAATGTTAAGTCGACGGGTGATACGCATGATCGACCCCCAGTTGGTCCGAATGCTGTCAAAACGATCGCCCAACTGTTGCGCCTCGCGGGGTTCACCGTGGTACAGCGCGATAGCATCGTTATTTTCACGGATGCGGATCAGGCCAAAACGGAAGTTCGCCTCGTAGCGTTCCTGATTAAAGCCGAGCTGCACCAGTGGCTTACCGACCCACCAAATCAACAGCGACCCCAGCACCGCATACAGCAGGGCGAACCACACCATGTAGCCGGGCAGGGTGACGGCATGCTGATGGATAACAAAGGTCATTGGCCCGCTGACGTGCCAGAGAATGGTGATAAACGAAAACAGCGTCACCAGGCTGGAGAGCAGCCCGAGTGACAGCGACAGCGTGTACTGGGTCAGCACGTTGAGATCTTCGGCAATACGCTGGTCCGGGTTATCGACGATCTGTTGCTGTTCGGTGTGGTAATAGGCCTGATGAGCCAGCCATTTCCCCATAAACTTTTCGGTCATCCAGCGCCGCCAGCGCATTTGCAGGCCCTGTGTCAGGTAAATCTTATACACCGCCAGCACGATAAAGATCAGCGCCAGGTAGGTAAAGCGCCACAGCTGCGCCTTGAACACCGGGTAGTTCTTGTTTTGCAGCGCGTCGTAGAACACCTGGTTCCACTGGTTGATCAGCACGCTGATGTAGACCAGCCCGAGCGACAGGGCGATGATGGCGATCAACATCGACCAGGCCCGCAGTTTTTCTTCTGAAACCCAGAAGGGCTTAATCAACTGCCAGACGGCGTGTTTGGGGGTGGGGCTTGTGTTCATGGGCTCTCGTTAATTCTGCATTTTTTTCAGCATGGGCCGGGGACAGGTAACAAACAAACCCTGACTGTAAGCAGTTTTAACGCGGCTAACCGTTTGAAATATTGTGGTTGGATCGTCAGAGGTGAAGCCGGGAGGGATGGCGGTTATACTGGCGCCGAAATTGGGTTTGTTTACTGCGGAAAGGATGAGTGATGAAGGCGTGGGTTCCCCTGCTGTTGGCCTATGGCGCGCTCGCCAGCGGCCAGGCGATGGCACAGATTGATGAGCCGGATATTGATGCCGATTGTCACAAGGTGGCGAGCTATGCCGAACTCGGGAAAAGTGCCTACCAGCGCGGTGATTACCCGCGAGCCGCCGATATTTTCCGCGATCAGGCCGCCTGGAGTGAGTTCTGCGGCCTGGAGCGTCAGGCGACCGCCACGGCCTATAACAATGTGGCGCTGGCGCTGATGCGTGCCGGTGAACTGCTTAAAGCGCGTGCCTATCTGGAACTGGCCCCGCAAGACAGTAAATCCCAGCATAACCTGAAGCTGTTGCAGCAGCGTTTGGCGAAACAGCCGCCGTTGAACGGACCGGCTGGCATCTACTGGCAGTACGCCGGGCGTGGTGTCTGGAGCGAAGTGGAGGTCAAGCCACAAAACGGCCGCTGGCTGATCCAATACTCTGGCTATTACATGCCGCAGATGGGGCTGTATTACGGGCCGAATATGGGCGAATTCGCCGAGGTATTACCGATTGAACACGGCAAGGCGCTGTACCGTCAACGGGAGCCTGAGGACGCGATGGCCTGTGATGTGACGATGCAATTCACCGCGGATGCGTTGGAAATGCATACCCAGGGTGACTGCGGTTTTGGTTTTAACGTACGGGCGGAAGGGCGTTTCGTACGGGTCGAATAATCAGCCCCGGACATTCAATTTCGTGAATACCGGGGACTGTCGCAGGCATTACGCCCAGGTGGCGGCACCGCTCAACAACTCTTTCCAGGCTGCAACATTACCCAGATAGTTGCCCGCCGGGATCTGGCGTAGCTGACCTTCGCTGTCTTCCAGTGCGAAGGTCGGGAAGCCCTGGCCCTGAACTTTGGCCAGCAGCGCCCGGCTTTGGGCGATGTGTTGTGCGGTCGGCGCACCGGCGTTAAAGCGCATCTCGGCGATGAACGGGGCCGAAGCCAGGCCCAGCTCTTTCGCCAGGGCTTCCAGCACCGGCGTATCGGCGATGCGTCGACCTTCCTGATAATGCGCTTCCTGAATGCGGTGCAGCATATCCAGCCCACGTCCCGCCAGCGCCTGAGCGGCCAGAATCGCGGTAATCGGCGGCTCAGAATCCATGATCGCCGTGGTATCACGCAGCAGCCCATTGAAATAGGCTTCACCAAAGGTCTGTCCGGTTAACTCCGCAATACGCTTGTCGTGCGGAATCACATAATTACGCCATTCGTCCGTGATTTGGCGGCGGTTGTTGCCGGTCATCATGCCACCGGCGTGCAGGGCGATGTTCAGCCCTGGAATGGTTTTGGCCGCCTTCACCAGGGGGGCTGCGCCATAACACCAGCCACACAGCGGATCGAAAATGTAATGCAGAGTCGTGCCGGTCATAATAATTCCTCGTTATACCCGCCCCCTTTCAAGGGCGGGGTAGCAGTAACGCCTTAGCCTGTGTGTTTAGATGGGCTTATTGCGGCCACTTCATTTCGCCTTTCAGCACCTTGGCGCTCAGTTCCAGGCTGGACTCATCTTTCAGGTTCGGGTAATGCTTTTTCATTGCCGCCACCAGTTCCGCAGAGTCTTTGGCCTTCGGCAGTTCAGCCTCCAGCGTGGTCAGGTAGTTCTGGGTAAAGGTAACGGATTTCAGCGTTTGGTCGGCACCCGGCAGGAAATGGCCTGGGACAACGACTTTCGGTTTCAATGCCTTGATGCTTTCCAGCGTTTGCTGCCAGTGTGCGCGTGATTCAACGGTCTGGTTATCGGCGACCCACGGATGGATATTGTCGCCCGCGACCGGAACACCGCCCACTACCGCTTTCAGCGCCGGGATCCACACGTAGGTGCGTTCCGGGGTTGGACCGGTCAGGCCTTTCACTTCGACTTTCTGGCCGTCAACGGTAAAGCTGTCACCCTGCAACGCCTGTGGGACCACCACCGCTTTCGGTGCATTGTCTTTCAGAATTGGGCCCCAGTAGGCCACTTTGCCGTCTTTGGTGGCGTTGATTTCTTCGATGGTGCCTGGGGAAGCGATGATTTTTGCCTGTGGGAAGGCGGCTTTAATCACGTCCAGACCGAAGTAGAAATCCGGATCTGAATGGCTGATATAAACGGTGGTCAGCTTCTTGCCGGTCGCCTTGATCTTTTTCACCAGCTCTTCCGCGTCATTACGCTGGAACTGGGCGTCGATCAGTGCCACTTCGTGCTTGCCGCTGATGATTTCAGAGGACACCGGGAAAACGCTTTTCTCACCTGGGTTGTACACTTCCATGGTCAGAGTGTTAGCCGCAGTGGCGTAGGCGCTAAAGGTAGTGATGCCGGCGAAGGCCAGGGTCAGTAATGATTTGTTAAACATGGGCAGAGGTCCTTGGGTAGCGATTAAATGTTGTATAGATGTTAGGTTGCATAAAGCGATAGAAAAACCGGATAATGAGCAATTATTCATTGCGTAAATCGGACGAATCATGGATCGCATTACCGCAGCTGAGGTTTTTATCACCATCGTTGACCGTGGCAGCATGATTGCGGCAGCGGAAACGCTGGAAATGTCACGAGCCATGGTGACGCGCTATCTGGCTCAGATGGAGCAATGGGCAGGTGCACGTTTACTGCATCGCACTACCCGTAAGCTTAGTCTGACTGACGCCGGTGAGCGCACGCTGGAGCGTTGTCGGCAGATGCTGGCGCTGGCGGGCGAGATTGATTTGGTTGAAGGGGAACAGAGCGATGAGCTGCGCGGCCTGTTGCGTATCACCTGCTCACAGTCCCTGGGCCAGACGGCGTTGGTGGGGGCGGTAGCCCAATACCTGAAGCGCCACCCGCAGGTCGCGGTGGATCTGCAAATGAATAATCGCACGGTGAATCTGGTCGAAGAGCGTATCGATTTGGCACTGCGAATTACCAACGAGCTGGATCCCAATTTGATCGCCCGGCCTTTATCCTCTTGCGCCTCGGTGGTCTGTGCCTCTCCGGCTTATCTGGCGGCGCACGGCACGCCGCGTCATCCGCAGGATCTGGCGTTACACAACTGCCTGACCTATTCCTACTTCGGTAAAAGCCTGTGGCATTTTGATCACCAGGGGGTGAAGTCGGCGGTCGCGGTCAGCGGCAACCTGAGTGCCAATGAGTCGGTGGTGTTGATGGCGGGTACGGTGCAGGGGGCGGGTATTTCGATGCAGCCTTACTATTCGGCGGCACCGCTGCTGGCCAGTGGTGATCTGATTGAACTGATGCCGGAGTATCGGCCTCAGTCGATGGGCATTTACGGCATTTATACTTCACGCCGACAGATGCCGGCGACCCTGAGAACCATGCTGGATTTTTTGGTGGAGTGGTTTGCCACCGACGCTGACTGGCGGGCGACGCTGCGCTGATATAGTTAACACGACAGTAACATTTTCACACATTTTTGATCGGTAGCGCATTCAAGCGGTTAGTCGGCTCATGGGGGCTTTTTGTGCGCTACTCTGGCTTTCTCACTGGTTAACTCGTGGGACGAGGTGTAATTTCTGTAACGTGAAAAGAGTGAATAAGACTTAATAATTATAGGGTTAAATACATTTCCCCAGCTCTTGGAACACCCTCTCTGACCTTTTTCACGGGCAGCCTGTCAGGTTGCCCGATAATTTCGTGTGTTTTTACCGGCCTCGGGCGCCTGACGCCGGGGCTTTGTTAATTGGGAGCGTTACGCATGCCTGTTTCTCTGCTCGCACTGGCATTAAGTGCATTTGCTATCGGCACCACCGAGTTTGTGATTATGGGGTTGCTGCCTGAGGTCGCCAGAGACCTGCAGGTTTCTATTCCTTCTGCCGGCTGGTTGATCAGTGGCTATGCGCTTGGCGTGGCTATTGGCGCACCGATCATGGCGCTGTTGACGGCGAAGCTACCGCGTAAAAAGACTCTGTTGCTGCTGATGGTGATTTTCATTTTCGGCAATATTATGTGCGCCCTGGGTTACAGCTACGACTTCCTGATGCTGGCGCGCATTATCACCGCTCTGTGTCACGGTGCGTTCTTTGGTATTGGTGCGGTGGTGGCGGCCAACCTGGTTCCGCCAAACCGCCGGGCCTCTGCCGTGGCGCTGATGTTTACCGGCCTGACGCTGGCTAACGTGCTCGGGGTGCCGCTCGGTACCGCGCTGGGGCAGGCACTGGGCTGGCGCTCGACGTTCTGGGCGGTGGCGGTGATCGGTGTGTTCTCCCTGTTGGCGTTGTATAGCAAGCTGCCCACGGTGAAGGACGAGGCACCAACCGACCTGAAAAAAGAACTGGCGGCGCTGCGTGGCGCTGGCATCTGGCTTTCGCTGCTGATGACCGTGGCCTTTGCCGCATCGATGTTCGCGCTGTTTACCTACATTGCGCCATTGTTGACCGAAGTGACCGGCGTTTCATCGCATGGGGTGAGCTGGACGCTGTTGCTGATGGGGGTAGGGCTGACGCTGGGAAATATCCTGGGCGGCCGTCTGGCAGACTGGCGTTTGCCGCTGACGCTGACCTGTACCTTCCTGGTGATCGCCTGTTTCGCCGCGCTGTTCAGTTGGACCAGCCATTCGATGGTCCCGGCAGAGATCACCCTGTTCCTGTGGGCCGCCGCCGCGTTTGCCGCCGTACCGGCACTGCAGATCAACGTGGTCACCTACGGTAAAAAAGCCCCCAACCTGGTCTCTACGCTGAACATTGCCGCGTTCAACGTCGGTAATGCCATCGGTGCCTGGGTCGGCGGCGTGGTGATTGCGCAGGGGCTGGGCTTGACCAGCGTACCGCTGGCCGCTGCGGGGATTGCGCTGCTGGGGTTGCTGCTCTGCATGGTGACCTTCAGCCGCGCCAAGCGCCCGGCTAGCGTGTAATTACCGCAGCCAGGCGGGCGGGGAGTGTCTCCGCCTGCTGTTGCAAATGCTGAGTAAAGGCCGTGACCAGCGCCGACGATGGGCGGTGCAGCGGCCGGATCAGACTGACGGTAAAGGGCACTTCAACGCTGAATGGCCGCACGTGTACGCCATCACTGGCGTAATCGAGCGCCGTCAGCGGGTTAACGATCGACACACCCACCCCTGCTTTAACCATGGCGCAGACCGACGCGGCGCTGTGGGTTTCCATCACCAGACGGCGGTTAACGCCTTCCTCACTGAACAGCGAATCCAGCAGTTGACGATAGCTGTCGGTATTCGACAGGCTGATAAAGTTTTGCCCGGCAAAGTCCTGCGGCGTCAGTACCGTTTTTGCCAGCATGGGGTGCCCGGCCGGCAGCACGCAGACCTCGTTCAAGGTCATCAGCGTCATGCGCTCGGTTCCCGCCGGGGTCAGGGTATTTTCCGTCAGCCCCAAATCGTGACGCTGCGCCGACAGCCACTCCTCCAGCAGCGGTGATTCCTGCGGTATTACGCTGAAACTTACTTCGGGATAGCGATCGATAAAGGGTTTGCACACGGCGGGCAGCAGTGACTGCGAGAACACCGGCAGGCAGGCAATCGACAGCTGCGCCTGCTGGAACTGGCGGATACCGGCGGCAGCATTGACGATGCGATCCAGACCGTAATAGGAGCGTTGCACCTCCTCTAACAGCCGCAGGCCTTGCACCGTCGGAGATAACCGGCCGCGCACCCGTTCGAACAATTGCAGTTGGATCAGTTTTTCGAAGCGCGCCAGTTCACGGCTGACGGTGGGTTGCGAGGTTTGCAGCAGCGCAGCGGCCTCGGTCAGATTGCCGGTGGTCATCACCGCATAGAAGATTTCAATCTGGCGCAGGGTTATCGCGTGCATCGGCAGTGTCCATAATGAGCAAAGCCATATCATAGATGAATAGACTCTGGCTAAATAGATATTTTCCACCCGAGAAAGAGTGCGGCAATATTGGGGTATTAGAGTCACTAAATTTTATTCAGGGATACCACCATGCCACGTGCTTTACACGATACGACGACTGCCCTTAATGCCGCTAACCTGTTGGCCTTGCCTCAGCGTTTTGGTTGCCCGGTATGGGCCTATGACGCCGCTATCATTAGCGAGCGTATCAGCCAACTGCGTCATTTTGATGTGATCCGTTTTGCCCAAAAGGCCTGTTCGAATATTCATATTCTGCGCCTGATGCGTGAGCAGGGCGTCAAGGTGGATTCGGTGTCGCTGGGGGAGATTGAACGTGCACTGCAGGCCGGTTTTCAGCCGGGTGGTGAGCCAAGCGAAATCGTATTTACCGCCGACGTATTGGATCATGCAACGCTGGCGCGCGTCAGTGAATTGAAAATCCCGGTCAACGTCGGTTCGATCGACATGCTGGAGCAACTGGGCCAGGTTTCTGCCGGGCACCCGGTGTGGCTACGCATTAACCCGGGCTTCGGCCACGGTCACAGCCAGAAAACCAATACCGGCGGTGAGAACAGCAAGCACGGCATTTGGTATGCCGATTTGCCGCAGGCAGTGGAAAAAATTCAGCAGTACGGCCTGAAATTGATCGGCGTGCATATGCATATCGGTTCGGGTGTGGATTACCAGCATCTGGAGCGCGTGTGTGACGCCATGGTGCAACAGGTGATCGACCTGGGCCATGACATCAGCGCTATTTCCGCCGGTGGCGGCCTGTCGATCCCGTATCAATACGGCGAAGAGGCGATTGATACCGAACACTATTTTGGCCTGTGGAACAGCGCGCGCGAGCGTATTGCCGCCCATCTGGGTCATCCGGTGAGTCTGGAAATTGAACCTGGGCGCTTCCTGATGGCGGAAGCCGGGGTGCTGGTGGCTGAGGTACGCGCGGTAAAAGACATGGGCAGCCGCCACTTCGTGCTGGTGGACGCCGGTTTTAACGATTTGATGCGTCCGGCGATGTACGGCAGTTACCACCATATTTCCCTGCTGCCGGCCGATGGCCGCGATACTGCCAACCAGCCGCTGCGCGATACCGTGATTGCCGGGCCGCTGTGTGAGTCCGGTGACGTCTTTACCCAGCAGGCCGGTGGCGGTATTGAAACCCGCGAACTGCCGCCGGTGCAGGTCGGCGATTATCTGGTGTTCCATGACACCGGCGCTTATGGCGCATCGATGTCTTCGAACTACAACAGCCGTCCGCTGCTGCCGGAAGTGCTGTTTGAGAACGGCGAACCTCGTTTGATCCGTCGCCGCCAGACCATTGAAGAGCTGATTGCGTTGGAACTGATCTGAGTGCTTCGGGCGCAGTTCAAAACTGCGCCCGTCTCACAACGTCATCCGTCGATGCTGACCGTTGGGCAGTTGGACCTCCAGCGAGAGTGTGCCGCCCATGGCTTCGATGTAGCGCTTCAGTGAAGAGAGTTTAATTTCGCTACCACGTTTTTCCAGATTGGCGACCGAAGGCTGGCTGATGCCCAGTCGTTTCGCCAGTTCCACCTGGGACACCGCCAGTTCTTCCCGCAGCATTGCCAGCCGCAATTCAAAAATTTCTTTGTCCGCTTTTTGCCTCGCTGCTTCAACCACTGCGGGATCAAGCTTTTCGATCAGGTTTGCTAAAGGCTTAGCCATATGCGTTACCTCTGGGTTGCCAAATAAAAATCAGTTGTCGAATCGTTCGACGACCACACTCCAAATATAGCTTTTATGCTATATAGCGTAAAGGCTATTGTTGTGACAATATGCGGCTAAGTGGCAGGCAAGGGAAATCGCAGTGGGGGAAATGCGGCGCGGCGCGCAATCAGCGCCAGCGCCCGAAGGGATCAGTTGGCGTAGGGGCCGGGTATCACGGATTCGCGCAGCCGTAGTTCACCGGTGAAAGGAGGGAGTGGCTGTATATTCTCTCCTTTAATCAGGCGGAAAGCCTGGCTGATGGCGGCTTCGATCATCACGTCGATCGGCAGATAAACGGTGGACAGCGCAGGTTGCAAATAGGCGGCGCTGGGTTCGTCGTCAAAGCCAAACAGGGAGACATCCTGCGGCAGGCGTTTGCCTGCATCGTGCAGCGCCTTCATGGCGCCGACCGCCATGTCGTCGTTGCAGGCGAACAGTGCGCTAAAGCCGCTATCGCTGGCCAGTAAACTGCGGGCACCCTGATAGCCGCTTTGCACGCTGCTGTCGCCATAGGCTACACGGGCGTCGTCGAAGGCAATCTCATGATGTTCAAGCGCCTGCTGATAACCCGCCAACCGCGCCTGAGCGGTGGGCGTGGCGATCGGCCCGGTAATACAGGCGATCTCGCGGTGCCCTTGCCGGATCAGATAATCCACCGCGTGGAAGGCGGCCCTCTGCTGTTCGAAGAACACGCAGCGCTCGCGTGCCTGTGGCAGATCGCGGTTGATCACCATGATCGGCACCGGCAGGCTTCCCAGCAAGTTCATCAGCGCAGATTCGGACATAAATCGGGTATACAGAATGATGGCGTCACAACGGCGATCGGCCAGCAGTCGCACTGCCTGTAGCTCGTCTTCCGGCGTGTCGTGGCCGTCGGTGACAATCAGATGCTTGCCGCTGGCTTCGATCAGCTTGGCGGCTTTACGCAGCAGACGGCCGAAGTAGGGGCCGTCGAAGTTGGAGACTACCAGTCCAATGCTGTTGGAGCTTTTATTCGCCAGCGATTGGGCGAGGAAATTCGGGCGATAACCCAGGTCGTCCATCGCTTTGAACACCGCGTCGCGGGTGCTTTTTTTCACCTGACCGGTGCCATTTAACACGCGTGAGACCGTGGCCTTAGAGACCCCAGCGCGAATGGAAACATCCAACATGGTGATCATCAATGGCTTACCCCTTTCAACATCCGCTGTGGCAAATAATGCTCAGTCTAGCATAGGGTTAGCCCTTGGCTGCGTGGCTTTTTGTCGCCGGGATTGCGTTGTCTGCAAACGCCCGTAGACTGATCTCGGGCAACGGAAAAAGGGGGGGAGATGATTAACATTGTGCTTCTGGCGGATTATCCACAGTATCGACAACAGGTGATCGACTGGCAGTGGCGGGCCTTTGGTAGCGAAAGCAGCCGGGCATTTTTCGCCAGCGTGGTGGACAGTGGGCTGCGTGGGGCGGATTTGCCCATCACTTTTATTGCTCTGCTGGGCGACAAACTGGTCGGCACCGTGGGCCTGTGGCGCTGCGATTTGATCAGCCGCCAGGATCTGACGCCCTGGTTGGCGGCGCTGTATGTCGATGAAAGCCAACGCGGTAGCGGGCTGGGTTTACGGCTGCAGCAGCATGTGCAGGACTACAGCCGGGACGCCGGCTTCAGCGAGCTGTATCTCTACAGTGACTTCAGCGGCTATTACGAACGCCACGGCTGGCATTACATCGGCGACGCGCTGGATTACCCCGACCGCCCGGTGCGGGTCTATCACCGGGAACTGGACTAGTTCTGCTCGTAGACGTTATTGATGCTGGCCACCGAATGGCGGCGTACCAGGGTCGGGCTGAACATATTGGTGATCTCCGGCAGTGGCTGGTTGTTGGCCAGCGCCAATGCCAGTTCGGCTGCCTGGGTCGCCATTGCCACCACCGGATAACGAATGGTGGTCAGACGCGGGCGCAGGTAGCGTGAAATCAGCACGTCATCAAAACCAATCAACGACATCTGGCCAGGAACATCGACACTGTTGTCGCTCAGCACCGACAGCGCACCGGCGGCCATTGAGTCGTTATAGCAGGTCACTGCAGTAAAGTTTTTGCCGCGCCCGAGCAGTTCGGTCATCGCTTGTTCACCGCCGATTTCGTCCGGCTCGCCGTAGGCAATCAGTTTTTCATCCACCGCAATGCCATGTTCCTGCAAGGCATCGAGATAGCCCTGCAGGCGGTCTGCTGCGTCGGAAATCTGGTGGGTGGAGCAGACGATGGCAATGCGCTGGTGCCCCTGCTGGATCAGATGGCGGGTCGCCAGCCAGGCACCGTAACGGTCGTCCAGCGCCACGCAGCGTGATTCAAAGCCCGGCAGCGTGCGGTTAATCAGCACCATCCCCGGGATTTGCTGCATCCAGCCACTCAACTCACGGTCGGTCAGCTTTTTGGCATGAACCACCAACGCTGCACAACGGTGGCGCACCAGTTGTTCAATTGCCTGACGCTCTTTTTCCGCCTCATGGTAACCGTTGCCAATCAGCAAGAAGTTATGGGTGGCGTAGGCCACCTGTTCGACCGCTTTGACCATGGCGCCAAAAAAAGGATCGGACACGTCGGAGACGATCAGCCCGAGCGTTTCGGTTGATTGCTGCGCCAGCGCGCGGGCGTTAGCGTTTGGGTGGTACTGCAGTTGTTCCATCGCGGCCTGCACCGCAGTGCGTGAGCCTTCGCTGGCCTTCGGGGAATTGTTTATTACGCGGGATACCGTGGCCACGGAAACACCCGCCAGCCTGGCAACATCCTTTATGGTAGCCATATCTGTCATACATCCTGGGTAATCGCTTACATTCCTCAGTCTTGCGGAAAAAACCCGGGGCTGCAAGCACTGGCGATCGCAACTTGTGGCGGCTGTTGCAGATATGGGCGATTTATCGTGCGCTTAGACCTGTACCACCCAGTAATAGAGTCATTTGTGCTTTGGCGGCGCAGGTCGGCTAATGTTACTTTTGGGCATCTACTTTTGTTTGAGAACCGCATGTCGATTAAACGTTATCCGCAGCTCGCTCACTGGGGGGCGTATACCGCCGTGGTTGAAGACGGCAGGCTTATCCGTTGTGAGCCGTTCGCCGACGATCCGGATCCTTCCCCGATGCTTGCCTCCATCGCGCCTATGGCCTATTCCGACAAGCGCATCCGCAAACCTGCCGTGCGTCGCTCCTGGCTGCAAAAGCGTGAAGGTAGTGACCGTACGCTACGGGGGCGTGAAGATTTTGTCGAAGTGGACTGGGATTTGGCGCTCGATCTGGTGGCGGAAGAAAACCGTCGCGTGCGCGATCGCTACGGCCCCTCGGGCCTGTTTACCGGTTCCTATGGCTGGTCATCCGCCGGGCGTTTGCATCATGCGCGTTCGCTGGTGCGGCGTTTTTATTTCGGCGGCGGTGGCGGTGTTGACCAGTTGGGTAACTACAGTTGGGGTGCCGCGCAGTTTTTCCTGCCTTATGTGATTGGCACCTTCACCCCATTGACCGGGCGCGTCACCAGTTGGCCGAGCGTGGTCGAGCACTGCGAACTGTTTGTGGCTTTCGGTGGCCTGGCGTTGAAAAATGCCCAGGTATCTTCCGGCGGTGCGGCGGAGCATTCACTCAAGCCGTGGCTGCAAAAGCTGGTACACAAAGGCACACCAGTCATCAACATCAGTCCGATGCGTGATGACTGCCCGGCATTCGTCAATGCCGAATGGATCCCGATCCGCCCGAATACCGATGTGGCGCTGATGCTGGCGTTGGCGTATGAAATTCAGCGGCGGGGTGCGCAGGACGAGGCATTCCTCTATAGCCACTGTGCCGGTTACGACCAACTGGCGAGTTATCTGCGCGGCACCGATGACGGCGTGGCAAAAACGCCGGAGTGGGCCAGTGCGATCACCGGTATCCCCGCGGCACGCATCGGCTTGCTGGCGCAGCAACTGATCGGCGTGCGCAGCTTTATCACCTGTTCCTATTCCGTTCAGCGCGCTCACCGTGGCGAACAACCCTACTGGATGATGATTGCCCTGTCGGCGATGCTCGGTCAGGTTGGGCTGCCGGGCGGCGGTTTCTCGTTTGGGCACGGTTCAATGAACGGCGTCGGCAATCCGCGCGTGGATACCCCGGGGCCAATGATGCCGGTGGGGGCCAATCCTTGCGGGCTGGCGATCCCGGTGGCGCGCATCTGTGACATGTTGCTGCAACCTGGCGAACCCTACCAGTTCCGCGGCGAGACGCGACACTACCCGGATATCCATCTGGTGCACTGGGCCGGTGGCAATCCGTTCCACCATCACCAACAGTTAAACCGACTGGTGGAGGGGTGGCAGAAGCCGGATACGGTGATTGTGCAGGATATCTGGTGGACACCGGCCGCCAAAATGGCGGATATCGTGCTGCCGGTCACAACCTCGCTGGAACGTAACGATATCGGCGGTTCATCGCGCGATCGCTACGTGTTGGCGATGCATCAGGCGATTGCGCCACAGCATCAGGCGCGAAATGACTTTGATATTTTTGCCGATCTGGCGGAGCGACTCGGTTACCGCGAGCAATTCACCGAAAACCGCGACGAACGCGCCTGGATCGAATCTATCTATCAGCAGTGCGGGCAGGCGCAGGCAGGCACCGGCGTGGAATGGCCGGAGTTTGAGGACTTCTGGCGCAAAGGCTATGTCGAACTGCCGGCACCGGCGAAAGAGTTCGTTTTCTTTGATGACTTCCGCGCCGATCCGCAGGCCAATCCGCTGCAAACCCCGAGCGGCAAGATTGAGTTGTTCAGCGAGAAAATCGCCGGCTACGGTTATGCTGATTTTGCACCGCATCCGCAGTGGCAGCCGCCGGCCGAATGGTTGGGTGCGCCGCAGGCCAAAGATTGGCCACTGCACCTGATTTCCATCCAGCCGAGCGACCGTCTGCACAGCCAGATGGATCCGGCACCGCTGGCGCAGGGCAATAAAACCGCCGGTCGCGAGACGTTGTATATGCATCCGCAAGATGCGGCAGAACGCAGTATTGTCGATGGCACTGAGGTGCTGGTCAGCAATGCGCGTGGCCGCTGTCTGGCCGGCGTTTCTCTTACCGACGGTGTCACCCAGGGCGTGGTACTGATGGCCACCGGTGCCTGGTTTGATCCGGGCTTCGGCGCCGAGCGCCTGGAGGTGGAGCAGTCCGGCAACCCGAACGTATTGACGCTGGATATCGGCACCTCGCCGTTAACCCAGGGCCCGAACGCCATGAGCTGCCTGGTCGAGGTGAGCGTTCGATAGGTAATATACCCTATGAATTTCGAGTCGCGGCTAGGCGTCCAGCTCGCTCATTCCCAGGCGCTTACTTGAGTAAGTAACTGGGGATGAGCGAGTGCAGATAACAACGCTGCGGCTTGAAAGGCGACGGGTATAAACAGCTGGTTACACTTTGCGCCTCAATGTTGCGATTGCCTGCTGGCTGGCTTTTGCCGGCCCGGGGTAAATTGAACGTCCCAGAGGTATTGATTGGTGAGTTTCGGCAACTTGTTTGTTGAACCCATATTAATTTGCACCAACCTACGCAGATGCGTAGGTTTTTTTTTGCCTGCTACCTTGCCATCCCGCCTGCACAAAATCCGATTTTGTATTTTTCTGCTCCAGGACTGTTTAAGTTTCATTGAGTTATTTCCGAAAATTGCGGGAAATTTACAGCTGGTTGCATTTAGAGCAAAACTCTTGCGATTGGTCGGTAGTTTCTTAATCGTCATCTCTCTAGAGTAGGTGATCCCAGAGGTATTGATTGGTGAGAAATCAGCATACTCTGTATGTTGAAGCCATTTTCAATTGCACCAACCTACGCGGATGCGTAGGTTTTTTTTTGCCTGCCATATAGTATTCTTTTCCCTACAACCATTTACGCTCATCTTGGCCAAGGGGAGAAGGGCATGATCTTTTCTATACTGCGGGTGCTGTTCCGCCTGCTGTACCGGGTACGTGTCGAGGGCGACGTTCGACATTTCGATCAGCAAAAGCTGCTGATTACCCCCAATCATATCTCCTTCCTCGACGGCGTTTTGCTGGCGGTGTTTTTGCCGATCAAGCCGGTGTTTGCCGTGTATGCCAGCATTGGCGATCGCTGGTTTATGCGCTGGCTGCGGCCCTATATCGACTTTGTCTCGCTCGATCCGACCAAACCCATGGCTATCAAACAGCTGGTGCGCACGGTAGAGCAGGGGCGGCCGGTGGTGGTGTTTCCTGAAGGGCGTATCACCGTTACCGGTTCGCTGATGAAGGTTTATGACGGTGCCGCGTTTATCGCCGCCAAATCCGGAGCGACCCTGGTACCGATACGGCTGGATGGCGCAGAGTTCAGTCCCTTTGGGCGCATGGCCGGGGTGTTCAGGATCCGCTGGTTCCCGCAGATCAGCATCCGTATTTTACCGCCGACCTCGCTGCCGATGCCGGTAGCGCCGCGCGCCCGCGATCGCCGTGCGTTGGCTGGTGACCGGTTGCACCAGATCATGATGAAGGCACGGATGGATACCCGTGAGCCGCAGACCCTGTTCCAGGCCCTGCTGGCGGCGCAGCACCGTTATGGCGGTAAAAAGCCGTGCATCGAGGATATTAACTTCAAGGAGGACAGTTACCGGACGCTGACCAAGAAAGCGCTGGGTGTCAGCCGTATCCTGCAACGCTTTACCGCCGAGGGTGAGCATGTCGGTATGTTATTACCGAATGCGACCATCACCGTCGCGGCGATTTTTGGCGCTTCACTGCGTAATCGCATTCCGGCGATGCTTAATTACACTGCCGGGTCCAAAGGCCTGAAAAGCGCCATGACCGCCGCCAGCCTCAAAACCATCGTCACTTCGCGCCAGTTCCTGGAAAAGGGCAAGTTGACGCATTTGCCAGAACAGGTGCCGGAGGCCAATTGGGTGTACCTGGAGGATCTGAAAGATACGATTACCCTGGCGGACAAGCTGTGGATCCTGCGTCACCTGTTCCAACCGGCGCGCGCCATGCTGCCGCAGCAACCGGACGATGCGGCGCTGATCCTGTTCACCTCCGGCTCGGAGGGCAATCCGAAGGGCGTCGTGCATTCTCACGCCAGCCTGCTGGCCAACGTTGAACAGATCCGCACCATCGCCGATTTCACCCCGCGTGACCGCTTTATGTCATCGTTGCCGCTGTTCCACTCGTTTGGCCTGACGGTCGGGCTGTTGACCCCGCTGATGACCGGCAGCCGCATTTTCCTTTATCCCAGCCCGCTGCATTATCGTGTGGTGCCGGAGCTGGTTTATGACCGCAACTGCACCGTGCTGTTCGGCACCGCGACTTTCCTCAATAACTATGCCCGCTTTGCTCACCCGTATGATTTTGCTCGTTTGCGCTACGTGGTGGCCGGGGCGGAAAAGTTGGCGGACAGCACCAAACAGATTTATCAGGACAAATACGGCATCCGCATCCTGGAAGGCTATGGTGTGACCGAATGCGCGCCGGTGGTGTCGATCAACGTGCCGCTGGCGGCCAAGGTGGGCACCGTCGGCCGTATCATGCCGAATATGGAGGCGCGGTTGATGAAGGTGCCGGGTATCGATAACGGCGGGCGCTTGCAGTTGAAGGGGCCTAATATCATGAAAGGCTATCTGCGGGTGGAACGCCCGGGCGAGCTGGAGCCCCCGGCGGCAGAGGATGAGCACGGCAACCTGCAGCCGGGTTGGTACGATACCGGCGATATTGTCACATTGGACGAGCAGGGGTACTGCGTGATCCGCGGTCGGGTGAAGCGCTTTGCCAAACTGGCGGGTGAAATGGTCTCGCTGGAAAGCGTGGAGCTGCTGGCACAACGCGTAGCACCGGAGGGGCAGCACGCCGCCACGGTGAAAAGCGACAGCAGCAAAGGTGAGGCGTTGGTGTTGTTTACCACCGACGCCGGCATCACCCGCGAAGCCTTGTTGAAGGTGGCGCGGGAATTGGGCAGCCCTGAGCTGTCTGTGCCGCGTGATATCCGTATTTTGAAAACCTTACCGGTGCTCGGCAGCGGGAAACCGGACTTTGTGACCCTGCGTAACATGGCTGAACAGCCGGAGACTGTCTGATGAACCCGACGTTGAATACTGATTCATCCTTGCTCTCACGCAGCATGATTGCGGTGATTTGCGCCCAATTTCTGTCCGCATTCGGCGACAACGCGCTGCTGTTCGCCACGCTGGCGTTGATCAAGCAGCAGCTCTACCCCGACTGGAGCCAGCCGATTTTGCAGATGGCGTTTGTCGCCACCTATATCATCCTCGCGCCTTTTGTCGGCCAGGTTGCTGACAGCTTCGCCAAGGGGCGGGTGATGATGGTAGCCAACGGTCTGAAGCTGGCCGGTGCGCTGGTGATCTGCTTCGGGTTCAATCCGTTCCTCGGCTATACCCTGGTGGGCGTTGGCGCCGCGGCCTATTCACCCGCCAAGTACGGTATTTTGGGCGAGATCACCAGCGGCGAAAAACTGGTCAAGGCCAATGGCCTGATGGAGGCCTCCACCATTGCCGCGATCCTGATCGGATCGGTGGCCGGCGGCATACTGGCCGACTGGCATATCGTGGCGGCGCTGGCGGTGTGTGCGGTGGTCTATGCGGCGGCGGTGATTGCCAACCTGTACATTCCGCGCTTGCCGGCGGCACATCCTGCCGTTTCCTGGACGCCGCGGGCCATGACGCGGGCCTTCTTCAACGCCTGTGTGGTGTTGTGGCGCGACGGCCAGACACGCTTCTCATTGATTGGCACCAGCCTGTTCTGGGGCGCAGGGGTCACGCTGCGCTTCCTGTTGGTACTGTGGGTGCCGGTGGCGCTCGGTATCGCCGATAACGCCACGCCGACGCTGCTCAATGCCATGGTGGCGGTCGGGATTGTGATCGGTGCCGGTGCGGCCGCGCGCTTCGTCACGCTGGAGACGGTGAAGCGCTGTATGCCTGCCGGGATCCTGATCGGCGTAGCGGTGGCAATATTCGCGCTGCAAACCACCCTGTTTAACGCTTATGCACTGCTGCTGATTATCGGTGTATTGGGCGGCTTCTTTGTGGTACCGCTGAACGCGCTATTGCAGGAGCGGGGCAAAAACTCGGTGGGGGCGGGGAACGCGATCGCGGTGCAGAACCTGGGGGAGAACACCGCCATGTTGCTGATGCTCGGGTTGTATTCTCTGGCGGTCAAAATCAGCGTGCCGGTGGTTGGCGTGGGGATTGGTTTTGGCGTGGTGTTCGCACTGGCGATTAGCGCGCTGTGGTTGTCGCAGCGGCGGGCAAAATAATGGATGGGGCGCGATCAGGCGCCCCATGTTGTTTATGGCGCAGGAATGGTAAAGCGGGTGTGGATCTCTTCCAGCCCCTGCAACACATCTTCATTCAACACCACGTCGAAACTGTCGATGTTGGTTTTCAGCTGTTCCAGCGTGGTCGCGCCCAGCAGGGTACTGGCAACGAAGGGTTGCTGGCGCACAAAGGCCAGCGCCATCTGCGAAGGATCCAGCCCGTGCTTTTTGGCTAACGCGACATACTCGGCAATCGCCAACTGCGTTTGTGGCGCAGAGTAGCGGTTAAAGCGCGTGAATAACGTGTTGCGCGCACCGGCCGGCTTGGCGCCGTTCAGATACTTGCCGCTCAGGGTACCGAACGCCAGGCTGGAATAGGCCAGCAGTTCGACGCCTTCGTGCTGGCTGATCTCTGCCAGGGCAATCTCAAAACTGCGGTTCAGCAAGCTGTAGGGATTTTGAATTGAGACGATGCGCGGCAACTCGTGCTTTTCAGCCAGTTGCAGGTAACGCATCACGCCCCATGGCGTTTCGTTAGACACCCCGATATAACGGATTTTACCGGCACGCACCTGTTCGGTCAGCGCCTCCAACGTTTCCAGCAGGGTGACGGTGGCTTTATCATCGGTGTATTGATAATTGAGCTTGCCGAAGTAGTTGGTCGGACGCTGTGGCCAGTGCAGTTGGTAGAGATCGAGATAATCGGTGTTGAGTCGTTTCAGGCTGGCGTCCAGCGCGACACGGATATTTTTGCGATCCAGCGCCTGCTGTGGACGGATGCTGCTGTCGGTGCCACGCACCGGCCCGGCAATCTTGCTGGCCAGCACTATCTTCTCACGGTTGCCGCGTGCCTTGATCCAACTGCCAATGTATTGTTCGGTCAGCCCCTGGGTTTCAGGACGGGGCGGGACCGGGTACATCTCTGCGGTATCGATCAGGTTGACGCCAGCGGCTAATGCATAGTCGAGTTGCGCATGGGCATCGGCTTCACTGTTCTGTTCGCCAAAGGTCATGGTGCCCAGTCCCAGCACGCTCACTTCTAAAGAACTGTGGGGAATACGGTGGTATTGCATTAACGGCCTTCCTTTCATGTTAGCGCTAACGGGCGGTACCGCCCGGTGAAACAGGAGCCAAATGGCAGGCTGTGGCAAACAACCCGCAAGGCGGTGATATCGCCTTTGCCGACTATAACCAAGCCGGGAAGATGGGGGAAGTGGATTCAGTGCGGGGAAGGCTATCACGCAGGATAGCCGACGGGGGATTAGCGTTCGATAACCTGTGAAACCTGATCGCCGTTGATTTGACGGCTGTTGCCTTTTTCATCTTTGTAGCTGATCAGGCCGGTATCCTGGTCAATCTCCGGTTTGCCCTGGGTCAGGATCATATTGCCGTCTTTGGTCGCCATCACGTAATCGCTGGAACATCCCGCCAACCCGGCGGCGATCACCAACGCAGACACTGCCATTACCCACTTATTCATCCTGCGGATCCTCTGTTATGTATGCAAAAAAGAAGCTTCTTCTTAGATTAGCAAACTCTGTAAGCGCCGTGTTTCGGATAAGTCTTTATCTTTATAGATTAAAGTGACGTTGAAGCAGGGCGGAAGGCGAAAATAATAACGGGAGCGGCTGGCGCGCACTCCCGTGGGGAATTACTCAGAGACGGTTTTTTTCTTGCTGCGCATCAGATTAAGCGCTTCGACCGACATTGAGAAGAACATCGCAAAGTAGATGTAGCCTTTTGGCACATGCACCTGGAAGCTTTCCAGCATCAGGGTGAAGCCCACCAGGATCAGGAACGCCAGCGCCAGCATTTTCACCGAAGGATGGCGGTTAACGAATTCGCCAATAGGGCGGGCGGCAAACATCATGACGCCAACGGCAATCACCACTGCGGCCATCATGATAAACAGATGGTCGGACAGGCCTACTGCGGTAATCACCGAGTCCAGGCTGAAAATGATGTCCAGCAGCATAATCTGCACGATGGCACCGAAGAAGCCGTGCACCTTGGTGTGGTGCTCTTCATCGGAACCTTCGATGGTTTCATGGATCTCTTTACTGGCTTTCCAAATCAGGAACAGCCCACCCAGCAGCAGGATTAGATCGCGCGCCGAGATACTGTGGTCCATGAAGCTAAACAGCGGATGGGTCAGACGGATCACCCAGGCGATAGAGGCCAACAGCCCCAGACGCATTAACATTGCGCCGGCCAGCCCGATGCGGCGAGCCTTGTTCTGCTGTGCTTTCGGCAGCTTGGACACCACCAGCGACAGGAAAATAATGTTATCAATACCCAAAATGATCTCAAGAATGGTCAGCGTACCTAACGCTAACCAGGCATTGGGATCCATAATCCACTCGAACATTGGCAAACCACACCTTAATAAAAAGCAAAGGCTGAATTATACGCGTTTATTGATACAGCGACACTGTTAGCTAAACGCGACCTAAACAAAAGGGATCAGATAAAGAAATGTCTTGCCAATAATGCGCCGGTGAAGCTTTTTTTCAGGTAGAACCCGCGCGGCAATGTGAGGATCGGCTGACCCTGTTCGCCGATAGCTTCGGTCAGGGCCTTACTGTTGGCCGCCTTGGGACGCAGTTGCAAAACTTCACCGTGGCGGGCAGTGATCCGCTCGACATGACCAAGCACAATCAAATCCATTAGTTCTTCCCAGTCGCGGCGCAACATTTCTTCCTCTGCGGCGTTCGGGCTCCACAACAGCGGTGAACCGATACGTCGCTGTGCCAGCGGGATTTGCCGCTCGCCTTCCACCGGGATCCACAACACCCGCGCCAGCTTATGGCGCACATGGCTGCTGGCCCAGGTTACGCCGCTGTTGCCGGTTAAGGGCGCCACGCAGACGAAGGTGGTTTCCAGCGGTCTGCCGGCGGCGTCTATCGGGATGGTTTTCAGTTCGATGCCCAACTCGGGGAAATCCTGCTCCGGCTTGCTGCCCGCCATGGCACCCAGATAATGCTCCAGCAGCATGCCAACCCAGCCTTTATCCCGTTTGAGGTCTTTGGGGATAGCCAACTGTGCACGTTCGGCCAGTTCACCCAGATGGCAGCCGGCAAGCTGCTGCGCCCGTTCAAACAGCTGTTGTTCGTTTTCTGGAGGAAGGGGCAAAGGAGATAAAAACGCCATAATACCAGCCTGTTAGATTTGGTTGAAAAACGTACTGTATTTGTCCACAGAGAACCTTGGCGGGAAAGTACTGGGGAAAAGAATAATAGTAGCATGATTTTTCATGACTTTTTTTCTCACAGCCGGCAGAGGAAAAATTCCGGGCGACGCTTGTGCACCTGAAGCCACCGACAATAAACAGGATCTTACACCTATTTATCCACAGATTTATGGGATAACCCAAATTTTTACCGATCACTGGTTCGATTTACAGCCTTGACGCAGGCACTTTTTTGCGAAATTGTCCGTTTTGTGCGTAACTCATACGGATAATCTGTGGATAAAAACGACGTTGGTGGATCTTTCACCAGGGTAAGATCCTAAACGGACATAGATCACATTTTTGCTCTGTATAGGGCTGTTGATAATTATGTATCTTTATGTTTTTAAACGATTAATGTGATTTTTATTTTTATGGGGTTTTTAGGCTCACCAGAGTTTTACCGGCTTATCCCTTGAGTTCTTCACACACCTATCCACAGAAAAAGTGAATAAAACCGCGTGTAAATCGTCTCGCATGTTTATAACTTTGCCATTATCTGTGAGTTATCCCAATGTTATCCGGTCTGCAGCGCCGCAAAGCAGTGGTTTACCGCCTGTAGCTTGTGTGAAACAATCAGGGTATCTATGCGAATTTAAGCTTATCGAGGTAGTCCGGTGATCGATGATGATGGCTACCGCCCGAATGTTGGTATCGTAATCTGTAATCGTCAGGGGCAAGTCCTGTGGGCTCGCCGTTACGGTCAACACTCCTGGCAGTTTCCCCAAGGTGGGATTAACCCTGGTGAAACCGCAGAACAGGCAATGTACCGTGAGCTGTTCGAAGAAGTGGGGCTGAGTAAAAAGGATGTACGCATCCTGGCCTCAACCCGCAACTGGTTGCGCTATAAATTGCCAAAACGTTTGGTGCGTTGGGACACAAAGCCGGTTTGTATCGGCCAAAAGCAGAAATGGTTTCTGTTGCAGTTAATGTGCAATGACGCTGATATCAATATGCAACGCAGCAGCACACCGGAGTTTGACGGTTGGCGCTGGGTGAGTTTTTGGTATCCGGTGCGCCAGGTGGTGTCGTTCAAACGCGACGTGTACCGCCGGGTGATGAAAGAATTCGCCGTCACCGTGATGCCAATGCAGGAGCAGGCAGCACAGCGGCAGACCCCCGCTTATCGCCGGAAGAGAGGTTAAGTTAAGCCGACTATGCTCACGCGCTTGCGAGAAATTGTTGAGAAGGTGGCCGCGGCGGCCAGCCTGACAGATGCGCTGGATCTTTTGGTCAATGAAACCTGTCTGGCAATGGATACAGAAGTTTGTTCCATCTATCTGGCGGACAACGACCGCCGCTGCTATTACCTGATGGCGACACGCGGGTTAAAAAAACCGCGTGGGCGCGCTATCGCATTGGCCTTTGATGAAGGCATTGTCGGTTTGGTCGGACGCCGTGCGGAGCCGATTAACCTGGCCGACGCGCAGAGCCACCCCAGCTTCAAATACATTCCCCAGGTGAAAGAGGATCGTTTCCGATCCTTCCTCGGCGTGCCGATCATTCATCGTCGCCAACTGCTGGGCGTGCTGGTGGTACAGCAGCGTGAGCTGCGTCAGTTTGACGAAAGCGAAGAATCCTTCATGGTGACCCTGGCCACGCAAATGGCCGGGATCCTCTCGCAGTCACAGCTTAACGCCATTTTCGGACAGTATCGTCAAACGCGCATTCGCGCACTGGCGGCCTCCCCAGGCGTTGCGGTGGCCGAAGGCTGGCAGGACAGCAGCCAGCCGTCACTCGATCAAGTTTACGAGGCTTCGACGCTCGATACTGCCAGCGAGCGGGAACGCCTGACTCAGGCGCTGGAAGAAGCCGGCGCGGAATTCCGCCGTTTCAGCAAGCGCTTTGCCGCCAGCTCGCAAAAAGAGAGCGCGGCGATCTTCGATCTCTACTCTCACCTGTTGAACGACGCGCGCCTCAAGCGCGAACTGTTTGCCGAAATTGATGCCGGTTCCGTGGCGGAATGGGCGGTTAAACAGGTGATCGAGGTCTTTGCGGCTCAGTTTGCCAGCCTGCAAGACACCTATATGCGTGAGCGCGCCAGCGATCTGCGTGCGCTTGGTCAGCGTCTGTTATTCCACCTCGATGACACCACCCAGGGCGCTACCCAGTGGCCGGCGCGTTTTGTGCTGGTGGCCGATGAACTGACCGCGACCCTGCTGGCAGAAATGCCACAGGACAGACTGGTCGGCGTGGTGGTGCGTGACGGTGCCGCCAACTCCCATGCGGCCATCCTGGTGCGAGCGATGGGGGTGCCGACGGTGATGGGGGCGGATATCCAGCCTGCGCTGCTCAGCCAGCGGCTGCTGATCGTCGACGGTTATCGCGGTGAACTGCTGGTCGATCCCGAACCGGTGCTGGTGCAGGAATACCAACGGCTGATCAGCGAAGAGCTGGAATTAAGCAAGCTGGCCGAAGACGACGTTGAGCAACCGGCCCAACTTAAAAGCGGCGAGCGCGTCCAGGTAATGCTTAACGCCGGCCTCAGCCCGGAACATGAAAAACTGCTGGGCGGGCGGGTTGACGGTGTGGGTCTGTACCGTACCGAGATCCCTTTTATGCTGCAGAGCGGCTTCCCTTCCGAAGAGGAACAGGTCGCCCAATATCAGGGCATGCTGCAACTGTACCCGAACAAGCCCGTGACGCTGCGCACGCTGGATATTGGCGCCGATAAGCAACTGCCTTATATGCCGATCAGCGAAGAAAACCCCTGTCTGGGTTGGCGTGGTATTCGTATTACCCTGGATCAGCCGGAGATCTTCCTGATCCAGGTGCGTGCCATGCTGCGTGCCAATGCCGGTACCGGCAATCTGGGCATACTGCTGCCGATGATCACCAGCCTGGAAGAGATCGACGAGGCCCGACGCTTGATCGACCGCGCAGGGCGGGAAGTGGAAGAGGTACTGGGGTATGAAATCCCGAAACCCAAATTAGGCATCATGCTGGAAGTGCCCTCGATGATCTTCATGATCCCGCATCTGGCCGGGCGCGTTGAGTTTATCTCGGTAGGCACCAACGACCTGACCCAATACCTGTTGGCGGTAGATCGCAACAATACCCGGGTGGCGTCGCTGTACGACAGCCTGCATCCTTCCATGCTGCAGGTACTTAAGCTGATCGCCGTGCAGGCCAGGGCGGTTGGGTTGCAGGTAAGCCTGTGTGGAGAACTGGCCGGTGACCCGATGGGCGCGCTGCTGCTGGTGGGAATGGGTTACCGTAATCTGAGCATGAACGGACGTAGCGTGGCGCGCATTAAATATCTGCTGCGGCATATTGAGTTATCCGACGCCGAAGTGCTGGTGCAGCGGGTGCTGAATGCCCAAATGACCACCGAAGTGCGTCATCAGGTAGCGGCATTTATGGAACGGCGCGGCATGGGTGGTTTGATCCGCGGCGGTAAGTAAGGCCGTGGGCTGACTGATTTTTTTACAGAACTTTTCCCTGCAGGCCAGTCCGGAGGCGGTTAAGCTTATGCTATTATCCGCCTCCTCAACTGCGCTGAAAGCAACGGAAAAATAATGCTCCTGCTGTGTTTCACCGCGTTTGGCACCTGCCGCCCCCGGATGGGGAAGAATAATAGACTTGTTGTGGTGATAGATGACCAATAGCTATCTGGCGTTTCCTAAATTTGATCCGGTGATTTTCTCTATCGGCCCGGTCTCTCTGCATTGGTACGGTCTGATGTACCTGGTTGGCTTCGTTTTTGCCATGTGGCTGGCGGTACGCCGGGCCAACAAACCGGGCAGCGGCTGGACCAAGGATGAAGTAGAGAACCTGCTGTATGCCGGTTTCCTCGGTGTGTTCGTCGGTGGCCGCGTGGGCTATGTGCTGTTCTACAACCTGCCGCTGTTCATGGATAACCCGCTGTATCTGTTCAAAGTCTGGGATGGAGGCATGTCATTCCACGGCGGTCTGATGGGGGTGATCCTGGTTATGTTCTGGTTCGCTCGTCGCACCAAACGTACCTTCTTCCAGGTTTCTGATTTTATTGCCCCGCTGATCCCCTTCGGCCTGGGTGCCGGCCGTTTGGGCAACTTTATCAACGGCGAACTCTGGGGCCGTGTGACTACCGATACCCCATGGGCGATGCTGTTCCCAAGCTCACGCCCGGAAGACGTGGCGCTGGCTGCCGCCGATCCGCAATTGCTGCCTATCCTGAACCAATACGGCGTGTTGCCGCGTCACCCGTCCCAGCTGTATGAACTGCTGTTGGAAGGCGTGGTGCTGTTTATCATTCTGAACCTGTTTATCCGCAAACCGCGGCCGATGGGGGCCGTTTCCGGCCTGTTCCTGATTGGCTACGGCGCATTCCGTATTATCGTCGAAGCTTTCCGCCAGCCGGATGCCCAGCTTGGCCTGTTTGACGGCGTCATCAGCATGGGGCAGATCCTGTCCGTCCCTATGGTGGTGGCCGGTATTATTATGATGATTTGGGCGTATCGTCGTCGTCCGCAGCAACAACTGTCGTGAGGAACAAATGAAACAGTATCTGGATTTGATGAACAAAGTGCTCGCCGAGGGCACCCCTAAAGCCGACCGTACCGGCACTGGCACCTTGTCGATATTCGGCCACCAGATGCGTTTCAATTTGCAGGAAGGATTCCCGCTGGTCACTACCAAGAAGTGTCATTTGCGTTCGATTATCCATGAACTGCTGTGGTTCCTGAATGGTGACACCAACGTGGCTTATCTGCGGGAAAACAACGTCAGCATCTGGGACGAGTGGGCGGATGAAAACGGCAGCCTTGGCCCCGTCTATGGCAAGCAGTGGCGTGCCTGGGGGACGGCGGATGGTCGTCAGATCGACCAGTTGACCACCGTGCTGAACCAACTGAAACAGGATCCGGATTCGCGCCGTATTATCGTTTCCGCCTGGAACGTGGGTGAGCTGGATCAGATGGCGCTGGCACCTTGCCACGCGTTCTTCCAGTTCTATGTGGCAGACGGCAAATTGTCTTGCCAACTGTACCAGCGCTCCTGCGATGTGTTCCTTGGTCTGCCGTTCAATATCGCCAGTTACGCGCTGCTGGTACATATGATGGCGCAGCAATGCGACCTGGAAGTGGGTGATTTCGTCTGGACCGGCGGTGACACTCATCTGTACAGCAACCATATGGAACAAACCCAGCTGCAGCTGACCCGCGAACCGCGTGCATTACCGAAGTTGGTGATCAAGCGCAAGCCGGCATCGTTGTTCGATTACCGTTTCGAAGACTTTGAAATCGAAGGTTATGATCCGCACCCGGCCATCAAGGCACCGGTTGCCATCTGATTTTTACCCGATGATTGATCCCCAAGGGCGCACAGGTGAACTGAACCCCAAATGTT